>NZ_JBOEFX010000012.1:50359-76890 GCF_050633125.1 Lewinella sp. | reverse complement strand
AATGCATTCAATGCAGCAGTGCTTCCTCCAAAGAAGGTGTTGCGCGTAGCATTGAAGTCCAGTACACCATCAGCACCAGCAATCCAAGACTGAGGTGTCTGGAAGTGGATGAAGTTGATGTCTTCACATACCAAATCACGAGTTTCGGTCATAGTCATAGCAGTGAAATCACCACCAATCAAACCAACGTTCTCGTCAGAATAAATAGCAACAGACCAATCACCAAACTGAGTCGTCAACCAGTTGGTCAATACCAAGGTGTAGCTCGTATTGGGCTGTAATGGCAGGCTCATACGTAGTGCTGGGTCGAAAATATTGCCACCAGGTACGAAAGCATCATCAGAAGAACCGATGAGGTTCTCACATGGAGATGCAGGATCGAAATCACCCTGGAATAGGAACATGCTTCCGTCACCCCAGTCAGAATCCATCAAGATCGTGTATACATCAACAGGAGTAGCATAATCAGGCGTAGTGAATGTTACTACGTCGTAGTTGTGCTCACCGTCTACCAAGAAGCCTTGGTTTAAACAGCTATAGTTGTTGAAGTTCAATAAAGCATCAGTTGCTTCAAGCGTACCACTTGCCTTGTAAGCTTCGTATTCCTGGGTTACAGTGCTGGTATTAGCAGGACACTCAACAACAGGGTCGGTCTTGTCTTCAGCGAAGACATTACCCCAACAAGTGTAAGCCAAGTTGTCAAATGCGTCATAGATTTCAGCAACGTAAGTGTGCGTACCACAACCACTGATTACATCAGAGTTGGTTCCGTCTACAAGAATGAAAATGTTCTCTGCACAATCAACGTTAGCACCCGTCAGAACCATCTGAGGAGTGATACGAGCAGTACAATCAGCACCTAAAGTAACGTTAACATTAGCAATACAGCCAATTTCACCGTCATAAGGCATGAAAGGACAGTCAGGATCAACAGGAGCATCTTCTACAGTAACCGTAAGGTCGAACTGAGTGATCTCACCACTGTCACCACCAACAGTATCTTCGATATTCAAGGTCCAAGTACCATTAATTTCTTCACCATCAAATACAGTGGCAAAAACATTGTTTTGGGTACAGTCACCTTCGATACCACCAGCACCGTCATCACCTTCTGGCCCAAATGTACCAGTGTAAGGAGCTGTGCCAGTTTCGATACATGGAAATCCATCCTCAAATACAGTTTGCGTGTAGTTATCACCACCACCGCCATTACTAGCCGTAAGAAGGATTGATGTTCCCATTGGAGAAATGAGAGTGATATCTAAATCCCCGTCAAAAGTGTGGGTGATATCAAGAAGTACTCGGTCTACAGAAGCGTTCGTACCAATAACACCACTCAAGGTAACGTCGGTCGTAACTACTGTCGTACCTGATGTTCCTACAGGAGGAACAGGAGTAGGTAAACCAGCACCAGAGAAGGTCTGCGTTGTCTGGGCAAGACCCAAGATCGGCAGAGCCAGCATGAGCAAAAGGCCTAGGCCCCACTGCGTCATGTTTTTAAGCGTAAAGTTCGCTTTGGTCATAAGATTACAATTTGTTAAAAATAAAAAAAGGTTATGTATGCTTAGTCAAATATAAGCCTATACAGTATGTATTGATTTTCTGATAGTTATACACTATCAGTGTGTCAAAACATTTTTTTTGGTCGTCAATTGCCCGCAAGATACTATTCTAGCTAGCAGATCACCAAAAAAAAAAAGACTTTTTTACATATAATCTAAGGAGTACAATCATTAGGTGCTCGCCCTTTTGTAAAAAAAGCGGCTGAGTCGACTCATGTCTACTCAACCGCTACAGTCATCATTATCGCAATATCTTACAATAGCCTGGCTATACTCCTGGCGTACTTGGTTTTATTTAGCTTAGTCTTCTCTATTTATTAACTACACGCAAGCTGCTGTCATCACTAATCACTTGCTCGTTGACCTCAACACCTTGGCCTAGCTTCACTCTGCTCCCTTCTGCTGCTGTGATATTCGCTGTTTTCACCTCTCCTCGATCAGTATCCAAGCGACTGCCTCCATTCAAATTGGCATTCAGGTGTTGGGCGTTTCCTGTAAACTCAATAGCCACCCCTTCATTACCTGTAAACATCAGTTCTTGTACATCAACCGTCGTCTTCAGCTCAAAATCCCCACTAGCTGTTATAGCTAACTGCTCTCCGCTGAAATCCTTGACGCGCACATCATCGGTATGGTTCAGGATTAAAGCCTGTAAATCAGGTAAGGTCAGGTACAATCTCACAGGCGATTCAAGATCTGTTGCTTCCAGGTTTACAAGTAGCATTCCTTCCTCCAGCGTAGTTACAACCTTACTAAGGTATTGCTCTTCGCCCGTAAGGCGTAAATCATAGGTATCCCCTTTTTCAATAGTAACCTTCATTGGGCCATTCAGGGTAATATTATTATAATCCTGATACTGTGGCATTGCTTCTTGTTGCACAGGAGCCGCATCAGAACTATTTCCCTCACTGTATCCAGCCGGGCAATCCTGACAGATCAGCCTGCCTTCGGCATTCATTTGATAAAGCTGGGTTGCTTCGGGATACTTATCGACTGACAAGTTTCCAAAATCTGCCACGTCTTCTCCTATTATAAGGTAAGCTCCTACCGGCACTTGCAATTCCATCTTCACTTCCTGCGCTCGCCACTTGCTCAATTCCGAGAAAGGTACCTCCTGCGGGATGGCTAAACTGCCCTCGCTCACTTTTAAAGGATAAGGTAATTCCGTAGCTAATGATCTCGCATCTGCGCCACGCTTACCACGTGCGGTCACCTGCTTACTCAAATGCCATTCGCTATCCGGGCTTTTCTTGATGCTGAAACGACCGGTTGCGCCGGGTAACTGCACCTCTTCATCAAAAATCATGAAGTGCTCGTTTTGGCGATCCTCCAGTTGGTAGTAGGATAAGGTAACGGTCTCTGCCGAAAAGGATTCCGTACTCAACTGCTCTTCAATATGCTCTTCTACCATAAACTCCTGGGCCAAAGTACCTCCAATACTCGCCAGCGAAAACACATTGATAAACCAAAAAACAATCATCGCTGTCGACCAGCCCTTGCCCATCCGTCGGCCAAAGACTACTCTTATTATAAGTAGTATGATCGCCAGTAGTGGCAGTCCCACCGAGAACAGTACATTGATCATCGCTATGACCGTCATCATTTCCTGTCCTGGGAAAAAGTTCGTAAGTAAAGGCATGGAGAAAGTAAGTCCGGCAATAATGCCTAACCACACCATGGCAAAGATGAAGATGAAAAAGATGGCTGCTGCGATCAATAGCGCGCGCAAAACCTTCCCTATTTTGGGTAGCTGCTCGCGTGCAGCTTGCCAGCTATCATTAATGGTGTCATTTACAGCAGCGAACCGCTGCGAAGGGCCCTCGTTGTTCTCGTCATTTTCGCGCGGACTTTTTTTTTACCGGCCAGTTCTTCTCCCAGCTCGGTCATCTTCTCTGATAAATGCTCAAATTCTTCGGTAATAATCTTACTGATATTCGAGATATTAATCGGCTCGCCCCGCATGGCCAGTCGATCGCCAGCGGTCTTTGCTTCAGGCATTAAGGCCCAAAGGATCAAATATAGTGGAATACCAATTCCACCAGAAATAACGACCAGCACAAAGAAGAGTCTAACCCAAATCGGATCAGCAATACCAAAGTAAGCGGTCAGTCCGGCAGCTACACCACCTACTACCGAGTCTTCGGTATCCCGGTACAGTCGTTTACCAGTTTTTATCTTAAACTTGGCATCGGTACCGCCGGTATCCGCCTGCGCATTACCACTTTCGGTAAAACTTGCGCCCTCGCTCATAGGATCGGCTCCGAATTCTTCGGGCCGTCCCATGATAGCGATAGCATCTTCTACTTCCTGGAAACCAACAATCGGGCGATTATTCAGCTGCTCTACAAATAGCTCAGCTAAACGGGCTTCAATGTCGTGGGTGATTTCTTCGTATCCTTCCGTAGCACGGAAATGATTGTGGATAGCTTCCAAATACGAGCGAAGGTGGTTATAGGCGTCTTCATCAATCGTGAAGGGATAGCCACCGAGATTGATATTATAAACCTTATTCATTAGTTTGGTTGTTTTGCGTGTTATGATGGACTGCGGAGACTAAGTCGCTCCAGGTAGACATCAGGCCATCCAAAAATTCGCGGCCGTCATCTGTTATCGAGAAATACTTGCGCGGAGGGCCACTCGTGCTTTCCCGCCAGGTATATTGTAGTAGCTGACTGTTCTTCAGCCGGGTGAGCAACGGGTATAGTGTACCTTCCTTCACCTCCAACGGTGTATCTTTCAGCTTCTCCTGAATGGTAGAAGAGTAAATCTCATCCTCCGCAGCAATGGCTGACAGTACACACAGCTCCAGTACTCCTCGTCGCAATTGCTTGCCCGCCGCATCCAAAGCTTTTATCTGTTCTTCTGTCATCATAATGGTCTGGGCTTGTAATGTGGAATAACTATTTTCATTCGTACGTTCCATCATTTTTTTTGGCCATTTGTTTAAGCTTACTCAAGCGCATCATTTTCATTAATAATACCTTCTTTCTGTAAGTCTCGATACAAAGATAAGGCAACGCTAGGTATTATGCAATACATAGTACCTAGAAAAGGCAGCTACTATAGCCCTTTTTAACCATCTTCTCGACCAACAGCTACTTTTAGCCGATGAACGTCAAAAAAACTTTCAAAAAAAGAACACTCGCAGCCTTCCCTAGGCTTTTTCACAGGGAATGACTACGCTACGGTAAACAAGGTGATCTAAATCAGTATTGATTTCTCGCAATGAAGAGGTTCACCCTAAGGCAATATTCCCTACCTTAGTTTTCAGGGCGCATCCCCCGCTTGGAAACAGTACACTTATTAAATTGTGCAATACGCAAAGCGGCGGTCGCTCCCTTACAGGGTTCGCTATTCGCTCCGTCCCGACCTGCAAAACCAAGTATGGCTTTGCAGGTCGGGGCCGCTCACTTTGTTCGCGCCTTCCAGGCAGCTTGCGCGGGTGCTCCTCAGGTTGAGCGACCCTTCACAAGCAAAAGAAGCTCAACCGCTAACTCCCTGTAGTATAACCAGCAACAGTATATGGAAGAATTAGATCGCATCATAGGACGTTATACAGGATCACAACCAGGGCCACTTATTATCGCCTTTGGTGCCATGCATGGCAATGAGCTCGCCGGCGTACGGGCCATTGATATGGTATTTAGAATGCTCAAGGTAGAACCCCAACAAAATCCAGATTTTGTTTTCTATGGTCGAATGCTGGGAATCAGAGGAAATTTAAAAGCTTGTCAACTAGGAGTACGCTACCTACAAAAAGACCTCAACCGGCAATTCACTCCTGAAAATATTCAACGCGTCCGTCTATCCCAAAACCATGACCTGAATGCCGAAGACCTGGAGCTTAAAACCATCCTAGAATTGGTTGATGCTGAGATTGCCGATTACCAACCTACTGAGCTTTTTGTTATTGATTTACATACGACTACTGCCGACGGCGGCATTTTCTCCATTGCTTCCGATGCCCCCCAGAGTTTAAAACTAGCCAAGTCCTTACACGCTCCAGTCATTACGGGCATGTTGAGAAGTCTCCGCGGGACAACCCTTCATCATTTTTGCTGCGACCATTTTTCCTGTCCTACCACCAGCGTTACCTTTGAGGCTGGGCAACACAAAGACCCACTCTCCACCCGCCGCGCGATTGCTGCCCTCATCAACTTACTTCGCTCTGTACGTTGTGTTCGCTCCGAAGATGTAGAAAATCGCCACGATGATATCTTGATGAATTATAGCAAAGGCCTTCCCAAAGTAGCCGAGTTACTAAAAGTACACCCTGTAAAAAAAGAAGATCGTTTCAAAATGGAGCCTGGGTTCCAAAACTTCCAGCCTATCCAAAAAGGGCAGCTATTGGCCAATGACAAGAATGGGCCCATCTATTCAGGCTATGATTGCCATATCCTGATGCCGCTCTACCAACACCAGGGCGAAGATGGCTTCTTCCTCATCCAGGTTATTGAGTAGGTCTGTTTTCTAAAACGCCTACCCCAAACAAGGCAAAGTCATACTTCACGGGATCATCAGGATCCAGGCGACGTAGATTTTCAGTCAATTCTACTACGGTCTTCCAATCCCTTTGTGTTCTGGTAATCAAACCCAAGCGGCGGGCAACCCGCTCGACATGAACATCCAGCGGCATCATTAACTGAGCTGGGCGAATACGTTGCCACAGACCAAAATCTACGCCACGCTCATCGTTTCGAACCATCCAACGTAAAAACATATTCAATCGCTTACAAGCTGAGTTTCGTGCGGGGGTAGCAACGTGCTTCCTCGTGCGCCGGGGTGCATCCGGCAAACTGAAAAAGAGCTCATGGAAGCCTTGCAAGGCGGGTTCCGTCGTTACATCTTCTGGTGTTATAAAACGAGCAAAGGCATCCTCCAAAGAATCATGCTGCCGATAATACCATTGCAGGAATTCCAAAAAATAAAGCGTATCCGTGTATTGAAAAGTGCGATGCTTAAAATCCGCAAAACGCGCGCGATCTTCTTCCGTATGATTAACAATAAAGTCGTGAGGTGCGCCCTCCATCAGTTCAATCAACCGGATCGCATTATTGATAATGGTTTTACGCTGCCCCCAAGCCAGTATGGACACCCAAAAGCCCATGATCTCCTGATCCTGCGGCAATGTAAACTGATGCGGAATAGATACCGGATCTGCAGGAATGAACCCTGGTTCGTTGAAGCGGTCTACTTGTTCATCGAGGTAGGCCTTGAGGTCTTGGGGCATGAATGGTATTTTTCGCTAAGGTAATAAACTGTGATATAGCGGGCTGCTCCGGAAGAATGGTTATGCCAAAACCATGGGCTTGAAGGTGCGTAGCGAATAGCAAAGCACGGCGCAGGGACGAGCAGCAGCAGCGATAGCAGCGGTATGCAATGCGCAGCACTGCATGAGAGCGGATAGCGCGATGGCTAGCCGACAGGCGCAGCCAGCTGCCCAAATGTTTTGCCTGAAATATTTCAGTACACTTACTCCGTGCCTTCGGCATTAGACGCCCCCTCCTTTCTAGTCAACACTCCCAAGACTACTAAGCTCAAAAAGGTAGATGTGTAGAACAGGTAAGAATATGGTAGGGCATTCATGTTGAAAAAATAAACCAGGCAGAGTTTCAAACTGCATAGTGCAAAAAGGGAGGAGGCCACCCTGTGCCGCAACCGAAAGTGATACCATATATATAGTAACGGCGGAAGCAATAGCGAGCCCAGGAATACCGCCCGGTGCAAAACCAGTAGGTGATCAAAATCTACAAACCGTGCCAATCCAATATTTTTGGCAATCGTATTCTCGGTACGCCACCTCACATCGGGATTCTGGAAGCTATCCAGGTAAGCATCTTTCAAGGAATAGAAAAGGTCAATTTCGTAAATACCCTGAGAGACGATCATCAAGAAGAGGCACATCACTGCCGTTCCTCCCATGATCCACAATGCTTTCCGGTGGTCTTCTTGCCAAAGCATATATATAAAGTAGGTACCCGCCCAAAAAATCAGCGCATAACGACTCAGCAAACAGCCCGCCAAGGCCAGTACAATCCACCCCGCCCGTTGCCTATACACACTGTACCCCAACAAGGCATAAAACCCTACCACTATCGGCTCTTCGGAAATAGTGATAAATGTGGTGTAAGTAACAAGGATATAACTGAGCAATATTAGCAAAGGCACGTACACCCACCATTGCCGAACGGAATATTGTTGGCGGCCAAACTGTAGCGCTGCCCCACTCGCCAGCGCAATAAAAAACAGGTTAATGATTCTGATGTCAACATCCGCGAGGATAGCAGGTAGGTAAGAGAGCCACATTACGGGCAGGTAGATAGGCTGCATACCGTCCCATATTTCAGAGATAACCGCGTAAACCTCCTCTCCTGCCAGCCAACGCTCTCCCATGATCTGGATGATCGGGAGCATATCCGCAAAAGTATAATCCAGCGGCTGCGCCTTGATTGCCTGAATGCCAAAGTAACCTATTCCTGCTATCACTAAGCCAAAGGCAGTGGCCGTCCACCTATTTGAACGCTGCTCCTGCTTTGGCGGAGAAGGTTCGCCAACCTCGCGCTTCAGCAGAGGTAGCAACCCAATTCCGATTCCGGCCAACAGGTAGGCAATTGCGGCCAAGTCTTTGTTACCAAAAGCGGCAAGGTAGGTCTGGCTAATGACTTCCAGCACAACCAACAATAGCAACAAAAGATACCAGGAAGATTTCCGCAAAAGAATTGATTTTGGGTAAAGGTAAAGAAGTTCTTAAAGTTACCAACCCAGAACAAATAGCCAATATATTAGTGATTTTGGCAAAAAACCTTTATTTTAGCTAAAATATTAGCTAGAAATGAATAAATATAGCCTTTCAAAAACCCCTCAAGATCTATTAACGCTTACCGCAGACCGCCACCGTAGATTACGTAAAAAAAAGAAATTCACCCAAAAAGCACTGGCAGAACGCTCGGGCGTTTCTTTGGGAAGTCTAAAGCGCTTTGAACAGAACGGTCAAATTTCTTTTGAAAACCTCCTAAAGTTAGCTCAGATCCTTGGCCAGCTTGACGCCTTCGAACATTTGTTTTCTATCAATGACCAAACAAAGGAAGTAGAACAACTCTTTAGCAAAAAAGCCAGAGGACTATGAAAAACGCTGACCAGCTTATTTGCTCCCTGTGCTGGGACAAACAACACATCGACGTGGGAGAGATGGTTAGACATAATAAAGAAATTTTCTTTAAATACTATCCCGATTTTCTAGACTTAAACTTAGAAATTTCTCCTTTCAAGCTCCCTCTTTCTGAAGAAATCCTACAACCAGACACCCTTGTCTTTGATGGCCTTTTTGGCATCTTTGACGACTCCCTGCCTGACGGATGGGGAAGATTATTGTTAGACCGCACACTAGTTTCAAAGGGAAGAAATCTGAATGAAGTCACACCTCTGGACAGACTATCTATTGTAGGAAGCAATGGGTTAGGTGCATTATGCTATCGCCCCGTTTCAATAGCCACGGACCAAGTGCTTGAGGATATTTCACTAGACCAGATAGCCAATGCTAGTCAACAAATCCTATCAGGAACCAGCAATGAAATGATCGAGCAACTATTCCTACGGGGAGGATCTTCCGGAGGAGCCCGACCAAAAATATTTGTGGGGTATCATCCAGAAAAAGATTTATTACGTCCCTATCAGCAAAGGTTACCAAAAGATTTTGAGCACTGGATCATAAAATTCCCGGCCAACGCTGACCCACACGACATTGCTCAAATAGAGTATGCTTATTACTTAATGGCAATGGAGGCAGGCCTCCAGATGAGTGACTGCCATTTATTTACCGGGATGTCAGGAAGAAAATATTTTGGCACTAAGCGATTTGATCGCATTGGTAATCGTCGCTTACATCTTCATTCTGCCAGTGGTTTAATGCACGATAATTTCAGATTAAGCAGTATGGATTATGGCCACCTCATGGACGCTGCTTTCAGGCTCGAAAATGATGTCAGAGCTTATGAAAAAGTGTTCCGTTTAGCAGCTTTCAACATCTATTCCAACAACAGAGATGATCATAGTAAAAACTTTGCTTTCCTCATGAATCCTAGTGGTGAATGGCAAATGGCACCTGCTTTTGACTTAACCTTTTCGACCTCATCGCATGGTCAACATTCTACCACGGTTGCAGGAGAAGGAAAATCTCCAGGTGAATCTCAACTGCTTGAATTAGCTCATCTTTTCGGAATCGATCAAGCAGTAAACATTATTCGCCAAGTAAAAGACGTGACCAACGAGTGGAAGTATTTTGCGAATCAGGCCGGCGTCACCAAAAACTCCACAAAGTGGATCAATGATCACCTTACTGCTCTCCCAGACTAACGACCTCAAACTCTGTCCGTCTATTCAACTTTCGGCCTTCGGGGGTATCATTTTCAGCCAGAGGTTGGCTTTCGCCGAAACCTTTGTAACTCAACCGTTCTGTCGGAATCCCTTGGCTGACCAAGAAGCTATAAACCGACTTGGCACGTGCCTCGCTCAGTACTTGATTTGCCGTATCATCACCTACGTTATCTGTATGGCCATTTATTCTGATATTCAGCTTTACGTTCTCTTCCAACAACTCCACTAAACGATTCAGCTCCATTTCCGACATGGGCAGCAACTCTGCGGAACCAGAGACAAAGAGTACATTTTTCAGCACGATGGGTTGCTCTCCGTTTACCGACAATTCCTTGGGTATCGGCTGCAAGGGGATAGATAATTCGTAAGGTTTCTCCAAGCCAAAGGCTCCAGCTAATTCAAAGCGATCGGAGTAAAAAAGATACCCTTCTCGGCTCACCTCAAAGGCGTAATTTTCGCCCATTGGCAGAACAATCAAGAAGGTTCCATCATCAAGCGTTTTTACTTGAGCGAAGGTTGTGGTCTTCCCTTCTGCGGTAATGAGCACGTCGGCATCTTCTATGATTTCTTTGGTCTGCGCATCTACGACTCGGCCTTCTACGTAAGTCAGCGATTGAGGGCGGGCTTCTTGGTAGAGATCAAACTGGTAGATGTCAAGATCTAAAGGTGACCCTTTCTTGGTATTCTGATCGGTCGTATAGTAAGCCTTTTTACCATCCAAACTTACGACCAGCGTTCCTTCTCCTGCCGATGTATTGATGGGGTAACCTATATTCTTGGGTTCGCTCCAGGAGCCATCTAACTGCATCCTACTGATAAAAATATCGAAATCACCCAATCCTGGATGGGTATTGGAAGCAAAGTAAAGTGTCTGTCCATCAGCATGAAGAAATGGGGACTGTTCATTCCCTTCTGTATTGATAGTTGGTCCTAGGTTTTCGGGGTTACCAAACCGGCCATCCAAACCTCTTTTACAACGCCAAATGTCGCTACCACCAAAACCTCCGGGGCGGGTACTGGTAAAATACAGGTAATCACCATTGGCCGAAAGGCTCGGTTGGGTATCCCATTGTGCACTATTGATGGGTGTTGCAGCGTGGCGAAGGTTGCCCCACTCTCCTTTCTCTCGACGGGCATAATACAAATCACAACTACCGTAACTATCCGGCCAGTTGCAACCCGTAAAATAGAGCAATCGACCATCGGCAGACATGCTTTGCGCACCCTCATTTTCCAAGGTATTGACCCCTGTGAGCGCCTGCCCTTTCGTCCAGGTGCCGTCTTCTTTTAACTCACTATAGTAAAAATCTTCTCCTCCTGTATAGTTCACGGTATACACCAGATAGCGACCATCCGCCGAAAAAGCAGGCAGATATTCCTTGCCTGGTGTATTAATAGATGGGCCTATAGATTCAGGCGAAAAAGGCACAGGGTTACGGCGTAATTCTGCGGCTACCTGTGCATTTTTCAGATATTTCTCCACGCGCTCGCGGCGGCGATCCCGTTCATCAGCTTGAGCCAAATAAGCTTCGTGGTGCGCTGCTGCCTCTTCGTATTTCTCCAGATCATACTCAACTAAGCCCAGTTGGTAGATCAACCTTGGCTTATAATCCATAGACATGGCGAGTACCTCTTCCAAGTCATGCTCCGCCATCTCCAATTCCCCCTTAGCATAGTACATATCACCACGTAGGATCAAGGCGTCAATAGCTTGGGGCTCTCTCTCCAATAAAGCATTTAAACTTTTGATAGCATTATCAAACTGCTGCCGGCGCGCCAAAGACTCGGCCTCTTCCAGCAGCTTACGTGAACGCTTGTCCAAGTCCTCATTGGTTATATACCCCTGAGCTTGAAGATTTATAGTCAAAAAGAAGGAAATGAAAACGCAACTGATAAAAATTAAGCGAGGCATTGATAATAAGTATTGCGCAGAAAATAAAACGCGATTTTATTTTCTGCTGTTCCTAAGTTATTTATTCTCTAACAATTTCTGTACAAAACCGTGCTCTGCCAATAACGTTGTATGTCCTCAACAAAGTTTATCTTAGTTCAATACTTTACCTAAGTATTGCGCAGAAAATAAAACGCGATTTTATTTTCTGCTGTTCCTAAAGTATCACCTAATTTTCAATCCTGTTCTATGCCTGGTTCCCTTTCCGACAAAATTCTATCTTCCTGGCAGGCCAATAGCCAAAGCTGGATAACCACAATTGACCAAAGCGAAATTGTTTCCCGACAACTAGCCACCAATGATGCGATCGTCAATGCCATTGAAAAACACCACCCCTTCCGTATCCTTGACATCGGGTGTGGTGAAGGCTGGCTAAGTCGTGCAATTTACGCTCCTCATCGTATTGTCATTGGCATAGATGGTGTAAAGGAGCTAGTAAGCAATGCTACTAAAAAAGGTGGTGGCCCTGCGTATGCTTGTTTTAACTATGAAGACATTCGGCAAGGCAAGCTCCCTTCTTGGGAGCCTTTTGACCTCATCGTATTCAACTTTGCTTTGTTTGAAGACGGGGCTACTTTCACTTTATTAAATCAACTAAAGCAACTCTTAGTACCTCGTGGGCATCTTCTCGTTCAAACCATTGCCCTTCCAGCGCACGAATTTTCTGGTTGGCGAACTGAAGACTGGCGCAGTATGAAGACCAACTACCCCGCTCCATTTCCGTGGTATTATCGCGAGCGTGATGAATGGAAAAAGGACGCGCAGCAAAATGACTGGAAAATCCATAGACTCACCGATGTTTTACATCCTGAAAACAAACAGTTGCTATCCTGGATTATTGAGCTACAGGCAGCTTTTTAGATAAGTGCGGGTTTGAGTGGATTCTTGGTATTTACTATACGCTTTAAAACCTTCTGGCATAAAAAAAACATGAGTCATCCCGGATTCTGGCCTCAGCCAAAATCCGGGATGACTCATGTTCCAAAACAAGTGCGAGGGGCTGCTAAGCGACCTCTGCCAATAGTTCTGCTGCGCGCTTAGAGCCTTCGTTGGCAGCTTGTTTCCAATTTTCTTTAAATCCTTTTTTTCCGCTTTTTTGCATAGCAATACCGCGATGAAGCAATATCTCAGCCTGTAGTAGATTATTACCGTCACGTGTAGGCAGACTAATGGCTTCATCAAAGCACTTGATAGCTTCGTCCATTTTACCGTCAGCACTGAGTGCGCGGCCTTTATCAAAGGTTACCTGACGCCTGAAAATAAACTGAGGATGATCCTCTAACAATGGTCGAGTCAGAAAGAAGTTAAAAGAGGCGATTGCCTTACTGTTTTCTCCCATCTCCATCTGGCATCTCCCTTTGCGATGTAAAGCCTCGAGATAAACATTATGATGAGGCATAGAGTGCTTCATGCTTTGCGTAAGGTCATCTAGAGCAGCTGACCAATTTTCCTGATCAATATATATCTTTGCTCTTCCCAGGTAAGCATCAGGGCGCTTGCTATCGGCAGTCATACTAGCAGCATAATCAGCCATTGCTTTAGCAGTATCTCCCTGCAAGTAATAGATAAACCCTCTGCGTTCCAGTGCTTGCGCATGGCGAGGAAAGCGCTTGATTGCTAAAGACAATTTTTCTTTCGCCGCATCTAATTTCCCATCTACTAAAAGATCGCGACCTTCACGAAAAGCCTGTACAGTCGTCTTATCACTATTAGGCTCAATACACTGGTAGTCCTGCAATTCTCCATCCAGAACCTTCCACATATTAATATCACCAGCTATCGAAAACTCGGCGGCTTTACTCAACATGTGCAGGGTATTCGTCCACATTTTTTCAGAGCTGGTAAATTTTTCTCTCGGAACAGTTAAGGAGCATGTTTCTTCGTTCAATAATTCGTTAGCTTCCTTGTAACGGACGTCATTCTTATAGCGCGTTTCTAAAAGGTGTGCAATTACCTTTGTTGCTTGCTGAATACTTCGGGTATTCGCAAACTCTAATCTCCCCAGAATAATGACAGTGTATTCCATGCCCCCTGCTGCTATTTATAAGTTACTAATTTCAATTAAAAACAGCTCTACACCTTGCCTCAATCCTTACTCAACAATAGATGCCAAACTGCCTTTGCCTAGGCCGCCACGCGGCCCAAACAGCCCCAAACAATGTTTTCCGTATCAGTAAATACTCACGTATTAATTCCAGAAGGGAGTAAGATTTCTTGCTGAAATCTTACGACAAGTATTTATTTTGCAACTTAGAAACGTCAATAGGTAATAAGAAACTCCCTGCCTTTGTGACAATACGCCTGCACTTGCAAACTTATTTAAAAAATCCGACTTCACAAAATTTAATCAGGTTGTAACCATACTTTGCACCCTTCCGTACAATTTGTGCAAATGTCAATTTGGTCTCTACCTGAAAACAGCTGCTTCCGAAAATGTTGATAAGGTATACCCTCCCATACTTCACGGAATGAACTTTCTTTTAGGTTTCCTAATCGATGTTCAGCATCCTTATCAAAGCAACAAGGCACAACCAACCCATCCCAGGTAATAACAGCTCCGTGCCACAACTTCCAACAATGATTATGCAAAGATGCTTTTGGTTCATACCGGCCATCTTCCAACTTCCTATACCGCCTCAAGCCATCTGCATCTGGCAAAAGAGGGTTTCCAAATTCGTAATCATAGACCTGAGCCGTTTTGAAAGAAAGCGCATCTACACCCAATTCTTCTGCCATTTTTTTTATTTCAGGTATTTGGTGCTCATTAGGTTTCACTACCAAAAATTGGAGTACAATATGTGGAGAGGAGGACTTTAATTGCCGTTTCCATTTGACAACATTCCTGATTCCTTCTAATACGACCTCTAATTTCCCCGCTTTTCGGTATTGCTCATAAACCTCTTGCGTTGTTCCATCTACAGAGATAATTAGTCGATCAAGGCCAGAGCTTACTGTGTTTTCTGCATTCTCATCATTCAAAAAATGACCATTGGTAGAAGTAATCGTGTATACCCGCTGAGCATGGGCATGGCGAACCATGTCCAAAAAAGAAGGATTGATATAAGGTTCCCCCTGAAAATAAAAAATGAGGTAGAGTAGGTGATCAGCCAATTCATCTAATGTCGTTCGAAAAAAGTCTGCCTTAAGATTGCCTGTAGGTCGACTAAACTGCCGAAGGCCACTTGGACATTCCGGGCACCTAAGGTTACAAGCCGTTGTAGGCTCAAAATTAATAGTAAAAGGTAAGCCCCATTGGCGTGGCTGCCCTGTCCAGCGGCTAACATAATAGCTGGAGATAACCAATAGCGCATTCCAAATTTTGCGCCAACTGAGTTTTCGAATAAAATTGATAGTATCTGCCCAAACGATGCGCTGCATAGCCTTAGTATTGCGCAGAAAATAAAACACGATTTTTCACAAGGCTTTCAAATAGTTAACCCGCTTAAAATGAACCGCTTGACCAACTATTGTGAAAGCCAAAATCGTGTTTTGTTTTCGTGCTGTCCCTTAATTAGAATCCTCTTCGTAAGAGACCTTCACCCGCTCATTGATATTAAGCACCTTGACTTCGGTACGGCGATTAAGGACGTGTTCGGCATCGCTACAATTAACGCCATCAGCACAATGGTTTCGTAGATGTGCTTCTCCATAACCTACTGTTCGGATACGGTTGGCGGTAATCCCCCGCTGAATAAGAAACTCTTTCGCCGACTGGGCTCGCCGCAGAGAGAGGTCAAGGTTGTACTCGTCTGTTCCCCTGCTGTCGGTATGAGCGCCCAACTCAATTTGCATACTTGGATAAAGGTTCATCAATTGTGATAAGGCCTCCAAGTCCTGGGCTGCTCCTTTGCGAATTGCCGATTTATTAAAATCGTAGTAAATATTTTCCAAAACAATGACTGTGCCTTCTTTAATTGGCTCTCTTAAAATAGCATCGGAGGTAGGGTGAATCATTAAATTGGCACTCAAAGAGCGACTTCCCCGCAAACGAACGGTAGTGATCCGTGTGGCTCCTGACTCGTAGCCCGGTTTTGTGCCTTCTAGCACATAATCACAACCAATGGGCAAGCATATCTCATAATTCCCGCCAATATTACTGCGGTAAGTTGTAACAGAGTTATCACACAGGTTTGTTAATGTAATCGTAGCACTGGGAATAGCAATCTGAAAGCGATCTGAAAGAACCGTTCCTGTTAGCATAATGCAATTGGTTGGTTCCATAAGAAAATCCAAGGGTTGATCAGGCCCAAGCTCATCCGTTTTAAAACGTAACTCCTGGGTAAAATAATCAGGCTTAGACACCAACAGGAGGTAGTCTTTTTCCGCCTGTAGCTGTAAAACAGCTTCCCCATTTCGGTCAGTAACAGCAAGAGGGCTCCCAAGGTTATCATCCTTTTTTCTCACCATTTTCATCATCATCTCACCATCCTTGCCCTCACTTGGTACCAACTCCAGGTCATAGGCGGCTTCATCATCAATTAAGCCATCTTTATTTAACTCAAAAAGTCGTATTGCTGCACCAATCATCCGACGACTTGTTGTTTTATCGGTAATGCTTACAACACCACTCAAGACTGCTGTTGGCTGAATGCCCTGCATTCCCAAAGGAGCTTTAAACATATAAACATCATCCTGCCCAAAGCCACCTTCTCTTGCCGATGAGAAATAACCACTACGGCCATCAGGTAATATGACTAAACCTAAGTCATCGTCAGGCGAATTAAAGGGACTACCCATATTGAAAACTTGGCCCCACTTGCGGCCAGCCATATCGATCATGTATAAATCCAGGTCTTTACGCCCTGCGCCGTGGTGACCATCCGAGGAGAAGAAAAGCGTTCCGCTTTGATGGAAGAAAGGAAACACCTCATTTCCACTGGTATTTATTTCCGGGCCTAAATTGATCGGTGCTGACCACTGCCCATTATCCCATTCTACCACATAAAGGTCCATTCCTCCGTAACCATTTGGGCGATCTGACGAGAAAAAAAGCTTTTTCTCATCGGCCGAAATAGCGGGATGAACACTACGATAATCATCGCTATTAAAAGGAAGTTCTTTGACGTTTTCCCAATCAAATAAGCCGCGGGTAGCCTCGTAGATTTTCTCTACAGAACGCCCCTTGCCGTCTGATCGACGAACGCCATTACGTGAGTTGGTACGGGTGAAGAAAATACGGTCTCCTGAGGGACTAAAAGAGACAGGACCCTCGTGGTAAGCAGAGTTCAATTCGGTAGAAAACGACTCCGGTTTACCTGGCATTCCATTAGGATCTAGTTCTGCATAAAACAGTTCAAAGAAAGTTTGCCCTGTTTTGGGATCTATTGGCCCGTTTTTATAACGAGAGACAAAGACCAAGCCATTTTCATAAACTGCGGGGCAAAACTCAAGCCCTTCAGAATTAACCGGACTGGTATTAAATATACGAACCTCCTGCCCGGTGTGAGAATACTCCGAAACAGGTTGAGCATGCACCATGACCGTCAGCCATAATAAAACCAGCCCTATTAGGTTCCTTTTTTTCATTGTGTTCAAAAATACGGTTATCATGAGATTAAAGCATACCTACCATGCTTTAAAAAAATCGTGGACTCAATATTTCACCACTACGTGAACGGCCACCAATACCATAGCGAATGACCGCTTCTATTGAGCCGCTTGAGTAGTTCTTTAGTTCGGAAAGGGTATAATCATAAGACAGACCAAACATAAATTGGTCACTAAACTGCATTCCTAATAGAAGTGCAGCAGACTCCCCAATTCCCGAGACGCTCGAACCTCCTAGGCGGTAAGATACACCACTATATACGGTTTCTCTAAAAATAAAGTTTAAATTAACATCCCCATCAAATGGTGCTCCTTCTACATATTTAAAAAGAAACTGGGGTTGCATTTGTATATTCTCTCCCAAACTGACCAATACACCGGCCATCAAATAATAATGAGGTACCTCACGGGAAATCACCGTTCCTTCATCTGCAAAGTCGATATTATTGGTCAACAGACGGGGGGCACTAAAGCCTACATAAAAGGTTTGGTTGCTGTAATAGATTCCCGCACCAAAGTTAGGTAGCATTTTACTCTGTTTACCCACTGGTATAGCAGGATCCCCTTCGCGAGGTTGAGTAGATTCGGTTTCATCAAAGTTGACTTGCAGCATTCGTACAGAGCTGGATAAGCCAATTCCCATCCGGCCACCTCTGCCCAAGTTAAAGCGATAACAGTAGGAAATATCGGCCGTCAGGCGTTCTGTTGCACCGATACTGTGGCGCGAAATATTGGCCCCTAAACCAATCCCTGATGCTGTCAAAGGCATGTTAAACGTCAACAACTGTGATTGGGGTGCACCTTCCAGTCCGATCCACTGCTGGCGTACCAGCGCGGTGAACGTAGGGGTCTCCTGCATTCCAGCATAAGCAGGGTTGAACCCCAACTTATGATACATAAACTGGGTAAACTGCTCGTCTTGCTGAGCCAGCAAAACACAACTGCTGCCCAGTAAAAGGAGTATGGCAAAGTATAGTTTGCGCATCTTTTTAATTTTTTCCAATCAGCAGGTGTCTTAAGTATTGCGCAGAAAATAAAACGCGATTTTCTTCAAGTTTTCCAAATAGTTAAAACACTTAAAATGAACCGTTTATTCAACTATTATGAAAAACAAAATCGCTATTTATTTTCGTGCTGTTCCTAAAACACCTGTTAATCATTTTTATAACCTCTTTAGCTCGGTATTTGACCGAGCTAAAGAGGCGTTTTTGGGAATAACTATCGTTGAATCATCACGTAACCTGCCGTTGGTTCACTTCCATCCCCCAGGTCAACAATATAAAAATAAGTATCCACAGGTAATTCTTCACCAGAGTAGGTACCATCCCAGGCGCTGTCGTAAGGCGTACCTGAACGGTAAACCTCATCTCCCCAGCGATTGAAAATGGTCACCTGGCTCCTTGGATAAGCATCTTTATCCAAAAGGCAGGGAATCACAAAATGGTCATTATAATCATCACCATTCGGTGTGAATATCGAAGGTACTTTACAAGCAACGCCATTTCCAATTATGAAATTAATCGTTGCTGTTGTTGAGGCACAGCCCTCACTCACTGCGGCATAGATCAACTCATCTGTTCCTACAAAGTTAGCAGGAGCGATATAGTGAACAAGCTCAGGGTTAGTCAAGCTTGCTTCGCCGCTGAATGGCCCACTTATAATAGACACCGTTGTTCCAATAGGTACCATGTCATTGCCCAATGGAAGTACATCTGCTTCGCCGCCAAAATCAACACTTACATCATCATCCATAAGTACCGGCGGGAGTTTATACAAAACAATGGCCGTATCACGAGAAGATGGGCCACAATAGCCTTGATCAACCTCCATTATCAATATATTCTCTCCTACTTTTAGGCCACCTACCGTAGGTGTTGCAGATGTTGCATTAGAGAAGGTAAGGTCACTATCGGGAGAATACCAGCGAATGGTACTGCCCAGCGTTGGCTCTTCCCCAACTAATGAAACTTCGTTGAGATCATCACAGACAATTCTATCGGGGCCAGCTTTGGTAATCGGGTCACTTACGTTTACTGCTACCACATCAACGCTCATGCCACAGACACAATCGATGCGCCATTCAAAGAAATAGAAGTTATCTGGTGCCAAACCAAGAATTTCCGTATTAGGATCTGTAGGATCTACAATGACTACCCCCAAACCAATTTGCGCAGGGTCTTGCACCCAAATCCCAGTGCAATCCTCACCGGGAGGAACGCCTTCCAGGATGACAATTTCATCTTCACAAACAAGTAAATCGGGTCCTGCATTAGCAGGTTCCGCATTGATGACATTGAGGGTAACCTCATCAAAAGAGTAGTTACGACAAGCACCATTAGAAAGCGTCCAGCGCAAGGTATAAGGGTCACTTACCGTGGTAAGTCCACTCACAACAGAGTTGGCGGCATCAGGATTTGCGAGCACAAAACCAGGAGGGTTCATTGGGCTCACCAAACTCCACATACCTGTGCCTACGGTAGGCATAGCCCCCTGCAAGACAAACTGACCAGAACAAACAGTACTATCAACACCTGCAAAAGCAGTATTTATAGGAATCGTATCGAAACGTACTAATGTAGGGTTTGACAGCGCCGAACGGCAACCATCAGCTTCAGAGCGCGCATAGAACGGAAAGGTGCCTCCATTAGCAAAGAGGTCAAAATCTGTCACCTCTAGTACTAAATCAGGGCTAGGACCGCCGATTTGAATTTCGCCTCCATCACCCGTATACCACAGGTAGTCAGCTCCCGGTACCGCAGACATGCTATCAATAGCAAGGGTTAATACTGCGTCGGGATCATCCAAGCAAATAGAAATATCGTGGGACACAATCGGTGTCATTGGGCGATTACGTACAACAACATTGGTAATAATCGTATCCGATACACAACCTGCTACTTCTACCACAACACGATAGACACCATCATGCGTCAAGGAGTCGGCGTTATTGATAACTGGATTATGTGCTTCTACTCCCGTACCAAAAGAACTAGGGCCACTCCAAGAATAGTCACCGCTAGGGTAAAAAGTACTTTGTAGTGAGATTACATCACCTGCACAAACAGGCGAATTGCTCGTGAGGGCAACATTAGGAATTGGATTAATCGTTATGTTTCGTGGTGGAGAAAGGCTACTCGCACATCCTTCCCGTACAACATAAACACGGTAATTACCGGCATCTCCGACATTCACGGGGGGGACTACTAACATATTTTCGCTACCTGTAGGAATATTGTTTCCAAACGGAGTGTTCCAGAAATAGGTAACATCTGAGCCAGGTACCGCTGATGTAATCAAGGTAAAGCTCTCTCCTTCACAGAAACTTGTTTCACCTGAAACGGTAACAGGTTGAGTTAACTGAGAAGGTATAAAATTAAGGTCTACCGTTATGGATTCTGTTCCTGATGAACAACCTTCTGCCGTGAAGACTTCTAATACATACACCCCATCGTCAGCTGACGTAGCGTTGGGAACATTTAACATTGGTATGTTTGTCTCGACTGGTATTGGATCTCCAGGTTTCTGCCAGACATAGGTGAAATCACCATCATCTTCTGGGAAGGTGGCTGCCGTAATAACAATATCAAAACCTGCATCTACACAAGCCGGCACATTATCGCTGAGGCCTGTAATACTAACATTGTCCAACACATTGACCTCCACCATGGCACTATCTACACATCCGGCACCACTTGTCACCGTCACTTCGTAAGTACCCGCTCGTGAAGGTGTGATATTATTAATGACCGGATTTTGGATGCTCCTGCTATAGTTATTGGGGCCACTCCACTCATACGATGATCCAGCGACGGTACTGAACCCGCTCAAGGTTACATTATCGCCTTGACAAGCAGGTTCGGGGTCAGCTGAAGCAGATGCTACCGGGGTAGGGTTAACTACCACACTAATACTTTCTGAGGCAGAGGAAGGACAGCCATTGAGCGTCACAACCAAACTCCACGTTCCTTGATCCATAGCCGATGCCATTGGGATGGTAAGTGAAGGCGTGCTCGTCGTTGTTGAGAACCCTCCACTTCGGCTCCACAAATAGGTACTTGCTCCTGTAAAACTGGTTTGTAACACCAGGGGTGCACCAGCACAAACAGGCGAATTACTCGCAATTGTAGGCTGAGCAGGCCGTGGTTTGACCGTTACCAGGGTAGAATCCGGAGCAGATACACATAAGCCTCGGTTGACCTCAACAAAATAATAACCTGCTCCACCAGCAGTAAGGATTGGCGTATTAGGAAATTGTACGTTTGCAGTAAATCCATTAGGGCCGGACCAGGAATAAGTAGCATTGCTTTGAGGGTTAACCCCTAATGCAATAATTTCCTGCGCACAGACCAAGGTATCTGCGTAGGTAACAACCGCCGTTGGTCGCTGAAAAACAGTAAGTTGCTGGCCTGCTGAAGCTGCCGAAAGACAGCCATTGGCCTCTACTTTCATATAAAACCTTCGAACGCCAAGCGAATGAGGGCCTGACACCGTAAACATTGGCTCTGTACTGGTTCCTAATAGGGTTCCGTTAGGGGCAATTCCTTCGTACCAATAAAAGGTAACGTTCATGCCTGACGGGACCATAGGCGTCTCTAACAAAATATCTTCATCGCTACATAAACTACTGACAATTTGCAGTTCGGGCGTAAGAGGAAGATCTTCGATACTCACATTCACCACACCTTCTGCGGTACAGCCCGTAAGTCCCGTAATTACAACACGATAAGGGCCTTCATCACTTCCATCAATGCCTGTAAGCATAAGGTCTGGATTCGGTCCTGCGGGTGAAAGTGACATCCCTGTAGGTCCAAACCACTGGTAAGTATATACACCAGGATTGGGAGCTGGCGGATTAGCCACCAAGAACAAAGTATCCCCACCACAAAGACCAGAGTTGGCTGTAGGCATAGGGCCATCCGGCGCAATCCCTACAATTGTTTGGCAGGTACCAATATTTCCAGAGGTATCCCGTGCGCTCAGTGTAACGTTGATGACTTGCCCTACCTGAGAGCAATCAAAAACATTAGGACTCAACCAGAGGCTATCAATCACTCCGCAGTTATCAAAACTGCCGGCATCTACATCGATAGCGCTCACATCCTCAACTTGCAGGCCGGATGGGTTGATAAACAAGTTGGTGGGCTGACAAAGCACGGTAGGAGGGGTTACATCTTGTACGTTTACGCTAAACGAACAAGTATCTGCATTACCAGCTTGATCCTGAATGAGGTAAAACATTTCCGTCGTACCTACATTAAAAGTAGCCGTAATCTCCCCGGAAGGGCTAGGGAAAGCACTTTGTGGCATCGGAGTCACTCCTGTAGCGTAATAAGTAGAAAGGAGCTCATCGTACCGCAAGGTAGCAGTAATATAGCTGATACTGTCCCGGTCACCATCCATCGTAACGATCATCGGGTTACAAGGATTGATTCCATCACCGAGCACTCCAGGAGGCACGGTAATATCATTGGGTACAATTTCCAGGTTCACCAAACCATCCGCAGCCCAACTATTGAAAGTAGCTGCGGGGATTGTGACGCTCAACTGGCCCGGTGTAGTACAATTGGCAATACCAATACTTGTGGTAGCTAATGTACTACCGTCATCACCAAGGATGGTTACAAAAGCGCCGTTCGAGTTGAAGTCGCCCTGCAAATCGATAGTTAGCGTGACATCGCTAAATACATTCGCTGCTACATCATCAAAGGAGAGGGTACGCCCTTGTGGCAGGTAATCGTTCAGGTTCGGATCAAGGAAAAACTGCAGGAATGCTTCACCCTGCGTGGCGGGTAAGGTACGTTCATAGACAGCGTAGACATCACAGTTATCGACAGCTCCCAGTGGCACGGGGAGTGTTAGTGTTTTTTGGCAAGAATCAGCATCTACAGTTACCGTGATTGGCATTGGACAGCTGATTTCCGGCATCTGCATATCTTCTACGGTGATAGAATATTCACAGGAATCAATATTACCAGCACAATCAATTGCAAAATAGCGGATCAAGTGTTCGCCCTGATCCAGCATTACATCCACTGGTGCAATAGGAGCCACGGTTATGCGGCTACCTCCATCAATGCTATACTGGTAACTTATACCTCTTAATTCATTGATAATAAAACTGAGATCGGCCTGTACGGTACTACCTCCTGGGCAATTGGCGTTGATTGCGAAACGCTCTGGCTGCCCCATAGGAATATTGGGCTCTAACCGGATACTGATGATACCATCGGCAGACCAGTTATTAAGTTGGCCAATGGTTAAAGGGAAAAGCGTCACCCCATCGCCACATTGAGTTGCGGTATTACTGGTTTGCCCCAACAGGGTACCATCTTCTCCATACACACGGAAAAATTCTTCTGGTGATTCCGCATCTGCAGTGAATAAGCTGATGGCCAAATCGGCTACTCCATCCACATTGATCGGTAGCGTATTTGGGATCACTAAATCCAGGTCTACCGCATCCACAACGACCTCTCCTTCCTGGCCAGGAGCAGCCTGTGAGGTCAAAGGAGCACTGGCAGACAAGATGATCGTATCCATATTTAAGGAACACTCATCAATGATTAAAGGCGGCACCAAGGTAGCTTCTCCAGCACAATCGCCAGGGTTGGTACCCACGACAAAATCTGAAGGGCAACCACTAATGGTCGGTGCTAACTGATCCAATACCGTAAAGGAAACCGTCATGGTATCACTCAATCCACATTCATCAAAAATGATAAAGTCGATATCCTGACGTTGAACGATCTGATCGGGGCCAGTAGGACAATCTACTAACACCAAGCTTGGTTCATCGGTGGTACCACTATTATATGCAACCCATGTAATATCTTCTTCCAGGGTACAGTTATCTGATGCCGTTCCATTACCATTGTTCAATATCCATTCATGGAACACCAATTCTGCTTCTGTATCTACGGCACAAAAAATCAGAAAATCTTCCGGGTCTTCTACAAACTCTGGTGCTTGTTGGTCAACGACAGTTATTTCCTGGGTAACTTCCGTAAATTGTCCACAGCGGTCTGTAACTATCCATTTACGGCGAATCAGGTAATTATTAGGGCAGGTGTCCGGAAAGATATCATCGGTGAAGTCTACATCTGGGTCCGGGTCACAATCGTCCATCACGTTGGTAGGTATACCCGTAAGATTGAGATCATCCGCCTGGCTACAATCAACCGTAATGTCTGGCGGCACATTGAAGGAGGGGCTTTGCAAGTCAGCAATAGTGATAACCTGCACCTTTCCTGAAACATTACCACAAACATCTGTTGCCCGCCAAAGGCGAGTAATCGTTGCTTCGTCTATACAAGTCCCCGGAGTGAACTGATCAGTAAACTGTACATCCACATCTGCCGAACAGTTGTCAAATACATTTGAAACATTACCGGTTACTGTTAAATCCAATGGGTCTGTTGTACAAGAAATGGTAATATCTGCTGGAGCGTTATAAGAAGGAGGCACCTCATCCGTTACGCGAATGAATTGCGTTGCTACTGCAGAGTTTCCACAAGAATCACTCACCACCCAAGTTCTTAGAATATTGTATTCATATTCCTGACAACTTCCATCAAACACTTGGCTAGAACTAGGTAAATACGTAGGTACTAAATCCGGCGTACAGTTGTCCGTAACTGTTACGACTGGGGGATCTGGAACTGGTTCGTCACAGCTTAAATTAAGATTACCAGGTACACCAACCAACACCGGAGCGATGGTATCGATCGTTGTGTAGGTAGCCATATATTCACTTGCATTCCCACACTGGTCGCTCAAACTAAAGGTCACAATTCGGGTAGCACAAGCCTCTGTAAATGAATTACTACTATCATCAGTGATCATAATGGGGCCAGCACAGTTGTCCGAAGCATTGGTACTGACGGCTACCCGTAGGGAACTGATCCAGACGTCATAGCGATCTGGGTTGTTGGGTGCCGATGGAAGGGCAAACTCGCAGGCAACCGTATCATTGATAACAGGCAGGGTTACCATCGGAGCACTCCCATCGGGCAGCACTGTAATATTCTGGGAAACGGTTGTCGATTCCATACCTACGGTAGCTGTCCAGGAACGGACAATTATTCCTCCGGCACAAGGATCAATAGAAGCAGCGTCCGGTGTATCGACCGGGCTGACTTCAAAATCAGCACCTCCCATTCCATCGTTCGCTGTTAAGTCTACAGGAGCAGGAACCGCATCAACACAAGGAACAGTAAGATCACCGGGAGTAGGATCCACAAACACTGGTGCCATTACATCAGCCGCATGTGCAGGAAGAGTAGGGTTAGTAAATGCTGAGAACAGCAACAAACTGAGGACAGCAGAAAAAACGATTGTGGTATATCGTAGCGCCATAGAGCAGCTTTTTGGGTCAATTTTCGGGTTTACAACAGGAAAGGAAATAGGTTCCTTTCCAACATGAGGCCCACCGTGAGCACCATCGGGGCCAGGGTTAAGCAACATTGGTAATACTTGTGTTGATCGAAATCAGATGGAAAACACGTACCTGAAAATGACGGGTACCACTAAGAAGGGTACCATCGGGATGGACGTTTTGCGTGTAGTTCATGGGATCAAATCGGTTTGGCAAATGGATTGTCAAAGCTAGGCTTAGACGATTAAGTATAGATTAAAAAGTAAAAATATGCTTTTCAACCCTTCCTTTCAGTAACAAATTTCGGTTAAAATAGTGAAAATCAGGAAGGAAATGCCAGAAAAATAAAAAGGAACAGCAGAAATGACAAAAATCATCCAACATGATGAGGATGATCACAAAGAATCATATTGAACACCCATAAATTCACATCAGCATAATTTATAACCTATAAATCACATAACACCATGGAGTTTTTTAACGTCAGTGTTTCTACTATTATCTCGCGTTTCTTCCTCATGATGGCCATTATTATTATCGGAATCTTTACAGGACAATATTGGCTGGTTGCATTGGGACTTCCTGTTTTCCTGTCTGCTATGCTAGGCATAGGGTTTAAGGGCAAGAAGTAAAATAAAAAACACTAAACCTTCTAAGATAGATAAGCATGCTACTGCATACTTAGAGAACATTATATTGCCTAATAAACATGAGTCATCCCGAA
>NZ_JBOEFX010000012.1:0-50203 GCF_050633125.1 Lewinella sp. | reverse complement strand
ACAAAAGCAAGTTCCCAACCTTCGGCGGTAAGCACGTTAAGCTTATCGGTAATCATGGCATCATTAGACGCTACATTTTGAAAATTGATACCTCCCAAGCTGAAGAAATTTAGAAGTTTCGTTTCTTCAAAATTGTCGATTTTCAAATCACGCCGGCGCACATCGTCCATATTACTCTCTTTACCATCAGTTCGACTAGTAGTTGCAGCTGCGGAATCTGCATCATCTTTCTCTTCAATTATTCTTGAGCGGCCAAGTCCAGCAGGAACAATCGACTCGACAACGGTGACGATTTTGTACTGGGTTTGAGCACTAAGATCAATGGTAAACAAGCTAGCAATAGCGAGTAAAATAAATAGTTTCTTCATGATTAGTTTTGGTTTTAAGTACTGAAGTTATCTAAATAAATCGAGGCAAAGGTAACCCTCTATAGGCTCCCTTTTCTTTACCGTATCGTTAAAGAAGGCTGTAAAAAGTTAAGAAAAACTAACTTTGCGCCCATATTCACGACTTACATTTCAATGCACAAATTATCTTTTTTCCGCCCACTGTTGCAAAAAACTTCGACCGACTGGCCGTGGCATTTGATGGGGCATTTATTCTTCGGGATAATGTTCATCATGAGCCTTGTTCTCTACAAAGAGCGGATGCTGGCCATGGATAGCGCCTATTATGCGTTTAAGGTTATTGTTCACGAGGGTTTTTTCACGGGGCATCATCGTTCAATCAGTTATCTCCCTCAGCTTTTCCCGCTGCTGGGGATCAAGCTCGGATGGTCACTGAAAGCGGTTTTGATGGCCTATTCTGCGGGTTTCATCTTGTTTTATTACGCTGCTTACAACATCATTGTATACCTGTTTAAAAACCCGCAAGCAGGACTATTCCTAGCGCTCTCGTTGGGGTTAAGTATGCGCTATAAATTTTATGGCCCGGTAGGCGAAGTTGTTCTTTCTATCGTCTACATGGCTTTATTACTTGGTTGGTTAACCAAGCCCAAGGATAAGTTTTCCCATCTAAATATGTGGCTGGATGTCCTTGTAGGCATAGCGATTGCCAGCTTACTTCATACCGCCCACCCTTTCATCACTATCACAACAACGATAAGCTTAGGCTTTGTTCTGATTTTCCAGAAAGAATGGAGAAATCTGCGCTTTTGGGCCACCAGCATTTATACGGGGGTACTTTTGCTTTTCTCTTTTGTTCTCGTGGAACGAAATGCCTACGAGGCAGACCGTGCAGATCGATTGAGTGAAGCATGGGAAGTCCTAGAAAACTACAATGACTATTACATTTCAGAGGTTATCTATTCGTATTTTGATGCCCAGTATGTACTTCCTTTTGTTGTTTTCTTGGTCAGCCTTATTTTACTCCTCTTCAGCAAGCGTTTTTTCTCCGCACTCTATCTCAGCTTAAGTTTCTTGATCCTGCTTGGCATAATTATCGTTATGCATGCCTACTTGAGTTCTAAAATCCTCATCATGCTTGATGGCTACATGGTGCATTTAGGTGTCATTTGGGCGCTTCCATTAGCCTTTCACTGGGGCAGGGAACGACAACGATGGATGGTTCCGACAATAACACTTTTATTGATTTTCAGCTTGGCCAGGATCAATGACAGCAAAGTATTCTTTCAGGAAAGGCTAGCTTATCTAGAAAATGCCCTAGCACAACATACCAGCCCGGAACATCCCAAAGCCGTTGCTTATCTTGAAGACTTCAACTATGAGAAATTGTGGATAGGCTGGGCATTGAGTTGTGAAACGACCATGCTTTCCTCTTTGGAAGGTCCGGATTTTAGTCGCAGTATCTACCTAGCTGACAAGCGTGGTGATTTGGACGGGCGTTTTGATGAACCCAATCTTTATTTGAATGTTCCCTTCGCACCAGATTTCATTAAGAACGATGATTTACCTTTGCAATACTTTCAATTCCGAAAGGTGCCTTATCGGGAAATAGAACTGGATTAAGCACCGCCAGGTCAATAATGCCAACCTTCTGCGGAGATACTGTGTTTTTGTCAACAGAAGAAAATAAAGACAGCACAAAAAATACTACGTCAATGTACATCGAACAAATCTATACCGGCTGTTTGGCACAAGGTGCTTACTATATTGAAAGCGAAGGCGAAGCTGTCGTTATCGACCCTTTACGGGAAACAAAACCTTACTTACAAAGAGCCCAGGAACGAGGTGCTAATATTAAGTACATTTTGGAAACACACTTCCATGCTGACTTTGTTTCCGGCCACCTTGATTTGGCTCAGAAAACAGGGGCTACTATCGTCTACGGCCCGGAAGCTCAAACATCGTACGAAAAGCACCTGGCGAAAGACGGAGAGACGTTCCAGGTGGGCAAGCTCACCATTCGCGTATTACATACACCAGGCCATACACCAGAAAGCACGACTTACTTACTCCTTGACGAAAACGGTAAAGAACACGCTATTTTCACCGGCGACACCCTTTTCATTGGCGACGTTGGCCGCCCAGACCTAGCGCAGAAAAAGGGGAGTCTTACAAAAGAAGACCTTGCCGGTTGGCTATTTGATAGTCTGCGCAACAAAATCATGCCACTTCCAGACGATGTCATTGTTTATCCTGCTCATGGTGCAGGCTCGGCTTGTGGCAAAAATATGAGTTCAGAAACTTGGAGTACGCTGGGCGAGCAGAAGCAATCCAATTATGCCTTACGGGCAGACATGAGCAGAGAGGAATTCATCCGTGAAGTAACCGACGGGCTATTACCTCCTCCACAATATTTCGCGAAGAATGCGCAGCTCAACAAAACAGGCTATGCCGATATCGACGAAGTGATGGAGCGCGGTGCTCAAGCCTTGCCTCCAGCAGCTTTCGAAGCTGTTGCTAATGAACACGGCGCACTGATTCTTGACGTTCGCAGTAAGGAGAAATTTGTAAAAGGGTTTGTTCCAAATTCTGTTTTCATTGGCCTCGACGGCAGCTTTGCTCCTTGGGTGGGCGCTCTGATTACCGACCTTCAGCAACCCATTCTTATTGTAGCCCCTGAAGGGCGCGAAGAGGAAACGGTAACCCGCTTGGCACGTGTAGGCTATGACAATGCCTTGGGTTATCTCCGGGGTGGTATCCCTGCCTGGACAGCCGCCGGACAAGAGATAGACACCATTGATACCATTCAATTAAAAACCTTTGCGAAAAGATTTAAAGCTAACCCTGAATTAGCGATCCTGGATGTCCGCAAACCTTCCGAATGGGAGGCAGAGCACTTGGAAAACAGTCAAAATTTCCCACTCGATTTTATCAATGCGCACATGCATGAAATCCAGCGCGACCAGTCCTACCACCTGCATTGTCGTAGCGGCTACCGTTCTACTGTTGCAGCATCTATCCTGAAAGCTCGTGGTTTTCAGGATGTCGTAAATGTTCAGGCAGCTTTCTCGGATTTCGGCGATGCTGATTTACCGCTGACGACTTTTGTATGCCCTTCCACATTAAACAAAGGGTAGAGAGATTTTTGTAGACAGGTCTATAGTGCCTGGAGCTGGTCGAGAGACCAGCGGGATATGATCCCAACCAAGAAGGTCGGGGTAGTTTGGAAACTAACAGGAGCATTGATTTTCTTACCTACCTTATGTATACCTGTTAGTAAATGGTTTGAAACATTTCCACTTAGTACCGGGTATAGTTTAAAAACAGCAAAAAATGTGCTTATAATGTTTTTATAAAAAAACACTTTATTACTTTAGTAGTCAACCAATTACTAAACAACCACCTATCATGAAAAACTCCTATTTAACAATTCTGCTATTACTACTTCCTTTCCTGATGACAGCCCAAGATGTAGACGGGTGTACTGATCATCCGCTTATTTCCCGTTATCCGGATGCCCAAATCATCTGGTGCAACGCGGAAGACTTTGCAGAGTACCACATTCCCACCGGCCCCGTGACCGGATACCAACACATTGACGAGTGGATTGACCTAGAGGGAAAAGTATACCGTTATAACTATGAGTTACGGAATACGACCAACACGATGAACGAGGTCTACCAAAATTACCGTAACGCACTACAGAAAGCAGGTTTTCAAATGCTCGCCGAAGGTAGCGACCCTAACCGCGATCGCATGAAGGCTAATGATGTTGGTGGCAAAAGTTGGATGCCCGTTGCTAGCCGCAAGAACCCCCTACCAACAACAAGTATGAGTAGACTGAACACTGGCTCCTCCTCTTCTGGCGGGTACGGTTTCGCAGCAGGGAAGCTAGAAAAACCGGAGGGCAACGTCTTTGTTACCGTCTCTGCTTACCAATACCGCTCTGATATCGTAGTCATACAAGTGGATGTAATTGAAGAAAAGCCATTGGATGATGGCAAAATCACTATTGATCCTGACTACCTGGCACGGGAAATTGCCACCAAAGGTACTGTTACCCTTTCCGGCATCTTCTTTGATTTTGATCTTGCCGTTGTCAAGCCAGAATCTGCGGATGCTTTAGCGGTCATCGCTACCTACCTCAAACAAAACGCCGACTCGAAATTCTTCGTCGTTGGGCATACAGACTACAAAGGAAATCTAGCCTACAACCTCAGTTTATCCAAAGAGCGTGCTGCTGCGGTTGTCAACAAGCTGGTCAATGACTATGGCATCGCCAAAGAACGGCTGGAAGCACAAGGTGTAGGCCCCTTGGCACCGCGTACCAGCAATGAATCAGACATTGGGCGGGAAAAGAACCGCCGAGTGGAACTGGTGTTGAGCAATTGATGTAGCTCTCCCTCTTTTACTTTTCATCAAAGTAAACATGAGTCATCCCGAATTTTGATTGTCATAAAAATCCGTGCTAACCAACCGCAAAACCTATCGTTAAATTAAAACCAGACCGGACTTTGGCCTCAGCCAAAATCAGGGATGATTCATGTTTTTTTACTCATGGCCTTTTCCGCTATTCAACCCAATCTTAATTTCAATATTAAAATATTAATAAATATCAAAAAAACATACAAGTACTTATACCTGAAATTAAAATACAAGTAGAAATACCCTATCGCAAAAACTGCATTCTCCTTAACTTTGTAGTGCTTCCAAAATAGTATTATACTTTTAATTTTGGAACAATGGAGAATGCCGAAAATCCATTTTATCAGAGTAGGCAATTACAACCCATATTTAATTATGTCAACTTACAAAGTAAACATCCCTGCAGGTCCTTTATGGAGCAATGACGATGCCAAAGAAAAAGCGCCAAAAGTAGCAGCAGCTCACCAAGGCACTTGGACTGGCCAGTGGACGACCGTCGTTGAAAGTGAAATGAGTGTTATTGAAGTGGAGCTCAACACTAAAAACAATGGCAAAAACGAGTTTAAAACACTCGTATTAGCTGGCCCTCTTTGGAGTAATGACGAAGCGCAAAAGATTGGCCCAGCTATTGCGGCCTCTTACGGTGCAGAATTCACTGGCCAATGGAAAACCATCACCGAAGGTGTAATGAGCGTTATCGAAATTCTGTACAAGTACTAATTTCAAAAACGGTTCAATTACAGCGAGCAAGCTCTAAGGAGTTTGCTCGCTTAATAAGCAACAGGTCAGTTTGATAAAAAATGGTTTACGCTGCCTTCGCAAAGTCGGCTGATCACCTGCGGAAGATAAAGCCCCGTTTACAAGGTCATAGCTGCGCTCCACACAATGAAACAAGACTGCAAGGAGCACAGGAGGTTTTCTATTCGTTTATTTTCTTTAAACGAAGCACTCTACTTCAATAGGGGCTACCTCTTTATTTACTGATGACCGATGAAGCTGATTACTCAACCCAAGGGTGAAATACAAAATGATATCCTCAATACGATGATTCATTCCTGGGACTATTTCGACCTGGATTTTCCATTAGGCCAAAGTCTTTCTAATGCCCAATTCTTTGTACCTAATGGCTTCATAGAGTTAATTTTCCTAAAAGATTTACACGTTTATGAAGCAACAATTAACCAGCCTCTAAAAAAACTTCCTCAATCATTTATTTGGGGACAAACAAAACAAGGTAATCAGGTAGCAGTGATTGGCAAGGGTGTTTGGATTGAAATCAAAATCTACCCTTGGGCCTTTGAGTTGCTCTTCGGGCATTCGGCCAACAGCTTATCTTCTTGTGCAACCGCAACTAGGGATATCACTAAAGCACTAGCACCTATTTCCGAGCAAATCAATACCGTGCAAAATGCAGCTCAGGTTATTCATTTATTTGAACAGTTTGCCATCCAACAATTACATACCAGCAGAACTGTAAAGCCATTTTTGGTTCATGCTTTCAATTCAATCCTAAGTAGCCATGGGCAAGTGCAGATTTCCGAACTTTGTAATAAAATGAATGTCAGTCGACAATACTTCCATCAGTATTTCAAAGATAAGATAGGGCTCTCTCCCAAGTCCTATGCCAAGATCATACGCCTCCGGAAAACAGTAGATAATATTTACAAAAATAATGACTTGTCTCTAACACAAATAGCACTGGAAGGAGGCTATTTTGACCAAGCACATTTCATACATGACTTTAAATCTATTTTACACCAACCGCCTTCTGCTTTCTTTAAACAGAAACAATTTATTTATTGGGATCTATGAATCTTTATTAAGGGCACCTTACATTTCTACAATCACTGGCCTAGTAGGCAGAATATCTTTGCAAGAGCTAATATTGATCAAAGTACAGCACCTTATCTCTACGCAACAGTTGCTGTTTCACCCCACTAAACCAATCAAAATGCTCACTGCTCTTTTCCTTTTTTCTTTGTTCTTAATATTTCCCCCCTGTGCAGAAGCACAATACGTAGAAACCGTCATTTCTAATTCGGAACTCAGAGATGGTCTACACGTTGACCCAACCGGCAACATTTACATTGCCTCCGGAGGGTTTGCTGGCTTTGAAGTAGGCCGTTATGATATTCAGCAAGAAACCTACAATCCCAATTTCGCAACAGGTTTTTTCGGACCAGTAGATGTAGACCAATACCGTGACAGCCTACTGATTGTTACCAACTACGATAACAACACTGTAACTGCACACAACCTGAACACAGGCCAAAACAATATCATTGCTACTGGCTTAGACGGCCCTTCAGGCATTGCAATCGATGCAGATGAAAATATTTATGTGGCCAGTTGGGGTAATGCTCCGGCCTACGCGGGGCATCAGATTCATAAAATATCGCCAACCGGGCAGGTGAGTTTATACATCGACTCACCGCTGCTTTACCGCCCACAAGCCATGACTATCGGAGCCGACGGAGCCTTGATCGTCCACTCCAACGAGCGTCTCTACCGCGTAAACCCTGCCGATAGCACCCTTCAATTATGGGTAAATATTGGAGCAACCGCTGGCCACTTGGCTCTCAGACAACAGGACGCTTGTATTTACGTAACGGCAGGTTCCAGGGTACTTAAAGTCACCCAGGAGGGCACAATCAGCACACTTACAGGAGGGCTATCAGGCTACGAGGATGGCCCACTCGCATCTGCAAAATTCAAGGCACTACTAGGTATACATTTTTCACCAAGTGAGGATACCTTATATGTCTGCGATTCGGGTTATGGCCAAAATATAGGTCGGCTGAGAAGAATTGTTTTAAACACGCCAGTCAGTACGGAATTGCCATTAGTCCCCAAGGAAGTAGAAGTTTTCCCCAACCCCACTCAAAACAGTATTACCATTAAGCATTCAGAACAAGGAAGTATACCAATTGAAATCTACGATGCTTTAGGTCGCCTTGTGCTAGCCAAGCCCAAAGCCTCTTCCAATACCCTATTTGAACTTAACAATCTCGCGCCAGGCACCTACAATGTGGTGTTGCACTATCCAGAGGGCGTACTAACCAGGAAGTTTGTCAAGCAGTAAGTTTTGATGACACTGCTATAACGGAGCAGACACGCGCATCACGCCTGTAAAATAATGCGCGTGTTCATTTTCGGGAAATTCATCCCATCGAAACAATCCAAGTCATAGATTAGTAGAACAATATTTATCGGAATTAATACGACCTCGGGCTCTCTTCAACTTTTTAACCAGTTAACCAATCTTTTGGTTTGGAAGGATATTGGACGTTTTAACCAGTTAACCAATCTTTTGGTTTGGAAAATCCGGGCCTATATCCAGTACCTGCTCCTAATAATCTGGCCGACGACGATTGGCTTTTTTCTCGGAAGTGAATCGTTTATTCTTCAACCGCTTTCGCTTCACACTTGCGGGGGTACGGGTTTTCTTGCGCACCCTGGGAGGCTGTACTTTTCGCTCCAGCAACTTGATAAATTTATCGGTTACCTCCCGTTTGTTTTTCAGTTGGCTACGGGTGCGGCTGGCGCTGAGTACAATCTGCCCTTCCCTATTCATCCTACTCTCAAGCGCAGTGCGCAAGAGGGCCTTTTCGGCATCACTCACCGCTTGTGACTCCTCCAGGTTCCAATACAGTTCTACCCGGGTGCTCGTCTTATTGACGTGCTGCCCGCCCGGGCCACTGCTGCGTGTGGCCTTGTAGGTAACTTCATGAAGGAGGAGCTGAGTATTCATTATTTTCTATTAGTATGGCGCAGGTATCGCCGAAAATTCGTAATTATTAAAATCGTGTACCAATACCGGTGTAGAAACCTGGTCATGTTTAAAACGAGCCATAAACAATTGCCCGGCATTTGTCCAAAACAGGTGACTACGGTAAGCATCCAGGTTTTCAAGACCAATTGTATTCAATGTGGGGCCTTCAAGTCCTTTGATCTTGTGGCTCTCATAATAAACCCCTTTTCCTACTGGCGAGTTCAGTGATACATGGAACGACTTCTCCAGCGTCAATCGCTTATTTACAGCTTTCGTAAAATGATGAATTGTATCTTTCCCTTCCTTCCTGGTTTCGTTGAACGCCCAACCATCGCGTAGCAGTTTCGGGAAATAAATCCCCGGATCTTCGCCGCTACGAACCGGAGATGATAGCACCCCTCTTTTAACCTTAAATTTTCCAGATTGATGCAATGGCTTATCGATATAAATACCATTGAGCAAATATTCCTTTTCATTTGCAAACAATCCTCCACCATGCCAGGCATCGCCTTTCGGCCACAAGTCCAGTGCCTTTAGGTAGGGATAACGAGACACCGCTGTGTAGGCCCCCTTTGCTTCTGAAGTCCAGCGACCATTCAACGAAAAGTAAATAACGTAGTTCCCTTTCGGGGAAATATCCGACCGAAAAGGGTACACTTTACTCTTCATCCACTGCCCTACCACCACCTCATTGGTGCGCCGATTCCAGCCAAAGAAGCCCGTAACTTTCCCTGGCCCGCGCCGGATAATTAGTGCATGGTGTGTTTCCGGACGGTGAACGATCCACAGACGTGGAGGTATGGTCGTAGACATAGATTTTTGTGGTATTAGCACTGTGAAGAATACTTCAAGGGAAAGAAAAGTTCCGACAACACCAGAAGATACTAATTTTGCAAAAATTCCTCAGCATCGCATTTCAAAAGCGTGTATCTTTGTCCCATATTTTGAGCGACGTATGCCCTACAAACAGGGGCGTCCATCTCCGATTAATTGCGTGAGTTATCAACCCGTCAGGGCTGGTGGCTTTTTTTTGTGCTTAAAACAAAAAAACATGGTCAACGAGACGCTTTTAGTAGCTGAAGAACAGCAATTTGAATTATTGATTGATGCACTTGTCAACAACGAATATGGCGTGTGTGACAACTTTTTCACACCGGAAGAAATCAATGGCTTGCGGGAGAATCTTCAGGCCTACCACCAAGATGGACTCATGTATCCTGCTGGTGTTGGAAGAAATTTTGACTATCAAAAAAACGCAGAAATCCGGGGCGACGTCATTTATTGGATCAACGAAAATTCCAAAAATCCACTGGAAGCTTTATTCATTGCCAAAATAGAACGTTTCATTGCCTACCTCAATGCTACCTGCTATACCGGGATCAATGACTTTGAGTTCCACTACGCCTACTATGAGCCTAACAGCTTTTACAAACGCCACCTTGACCAATTCAAATCCAATCGAGGCCGTCGTTACTCGATGGTGCTTTACCTCAACGAAAACTGGCAGCAAGAAGACGGTGGCTCATTGAGTCTCTACATCGGTGATGACACCCTGAGTGTTTACCCTATGGGCGGTCGTCTCGTTTTTTTCAAAAGTGACGAAACGGAGCATGAGGTACACGCTGCGCCCGATAGGCCACGGATCAGTATTGCAGGGTGGTTGAAGCGGTCATAAATACAGACCTAAAACACGGCAATGGTAAAGTCCGGCGTGTCGGGCGGAAAATTAGTCACGGGTGATTGCTTGCCTTTGGTGAGGGTCTTCACCCGTTCAGTAACGTAGCCGTCTAGTGATTTGCAGGTGACGCGCCCGTCGGAGGCTTTGGCTTTGCCTTCGAGGCCTTCCACCAGCGCCTTGGTAAATGCACCATTTTGCCATTCCGTATTTTCCAAAGAATACTGCCGGCCTGTAGAGGAGGAGTAAGTGATTGATCCATTCTCTGCCGAGGCAAACTCGTTGAGGATACGACTGATATCCGGACTACCGCCTCGGCGAGTATCTTTCATGAGACCACCCGCGTGACAAGCATCCATAAAAGTGATCACTTTGCCGGGTATGGTCGCAATCGCCTCTTTGATGGCCTCCTTCATGACGCCCGTACGGCGGAGGGATTCTGTCCTCGCGGCCTGGGGCATAAAAAAGAAAGTACCTGCATTGTTATCAAGTCCATGCCCTGAAAAGAAGAGTACTGCCAGATCCTTACTAGTCGTTTCGTGTACGATCCAGTCGAGGCCGTCGAGAATATCATCTTTGGTGGCCTCGTCATTGGTGAGGATTTTAGTGACCACTTCGCTGTACATCACTCCTTTCTGCTGCGCGAATGCTGCCGCAAAATCCTGGGCATCCTTCGCCGCGTATTGCAATGGAGGGAGATGCTGGTAAGTACTAACGCCTACCGCCAGCAAGTAAAGCTTGGGCTTGGCCACATACACGGGCGTTTTACCGCGCCAGGTGAGGTAGGTACTGGTAGCCTCGCTGCTACCGTGCTCGTTTTCGGCAATTACTGCCACGGTACAATCCTTGGAGGGGATATCAACCGTTATTTCTTCGGTGGTGCCGCTGGGGAGTCCAGCCCTGACGGTATTTCCTACCGGGCGGCCATCTACCAGGATTTTCACCGCCTGGATGGGAGTGCCATCGGGCGATTCCATGCTGTATTTGAGTTTGATGCTGGTACTGTCGACCGTCTCGCCCTTGGCGGGAGAGAGAATTCTCACCTTGGGGGGCAGCTCTTGCAAAACGGAGCGGGTGTTTGCCTTACGTTTCCCTTCGGTATTGGCGCGCTCTAGTGCTTTTTCCTCATCCAGTTCCTCCAAGATAATATCAATCACATCCGGCCGATAAAACTGGCTACGGAAGCGGGAGATTGGATAAAAAAGCCCCTCTTGATCCGCCCCTTGGTTGACGTGCCAGCCGATGAGTTCTTCTGCGCCCGCTGACGCATCATAGTAGCCAGAGGGCGTCCAGAGTACCCAGCGCTCTTGATCTGGGTGAAGGTAAAGAGATAGGAGAAGCGCCCCGTCACTCATGCGGTACCAGCAGATGCGGCCGTTGCCAAAAGCGGTGACGACCAGTTCGTTGTTCCCTGTTATTTTCACGGCCCAAGCTACTGACTGGGTTGGGGTGTTCCAAATTTTATTACCTTGACTGTCTAGTTTGTAAAGGCCAAAACCTGCACCGAAAATGATACTTTGTTCATTATTAGCAATATCTACAGCATAGCATTTTTCGTATTTTTTCAGGAAGGATAAAGGCTTACTATTAAGGGCTGGGTGGTACGTACCCCCCCATTCCGTAATGTCAATATTCCCCCGGCTTGTTTGAAAGGTAGGCATATTAGAACTTGCCTCTTCTAAAATACGTGTTCCCACATCAAAAGTGAATGCTGGATGATTGACAGCCGTAAACCCTATTTCAAAACCAGCCCTACTCGCTTTAAAGTGAGATTTGTTCTTAAGCCCATAATCAAACAGTTCTGCGGGCTTGTAAACGAGTTTTTCTCCGTTAATAGGATTGATAATACCCCAATCTGGAGCAGCACTTCCATACAAAACATTACCATTGGGCAGCGACTTAACATCCATGATGGTAGTCTGGGCTACAGTAAAATCCTGATAACTTCCTTTTCCAGCATCTTCCCAGCAGCGTAGCTGATGCCACCATTTACCATCCTTGTATTTTGATAGCATTCCACCAGCAATCAGCTTTTTCCCATCTTGAGAGAAAGCAACACAATGAAACCTATTACTTACATCATCAGCGTCAGTAATATCGGGTTCGTAGGCTAGCTGTAAGGTCTTCCTGTCAAGTACTTGTACTTTAGGGCTGTCATCATAACCGAGTGCGAGCAAAATTCCGCCAGGGGAAAAGGCGACCGAAAAAGGTTGGGAGCCACCTGTGGTTTTTGTTTTTTGAAGGAGGGTGAAATCACTATCGTACAAACGAAGGTATCCATCGTTGGCCACACTCGCCAACTGGCCCGTAGCCGAGAAGACCAGGTTAAAGCTGGAATTATCATAAGCAGGGTCACTGAAAATTTCCCGGTAGGTACCTCGCCGAAAAATACGAACCCCATTTTGTCCTCCTAAAGAAGCTGCTAAATAACGTCCGTTTGGGGAGAAGGCTAAAGAATGGATCACATTAGGGAGGCCTGAGAGCCGCTGCTCTAAAATACCGGTAGAGGCATTGAAAATGTAAATGCTATTATTGAATCCACCTTTGCTTGTCCAACCACTAATAGCAACCTCCTGCCCATCGGGCGATAGGGCACAAGCGTTCAGCATACCCTCATTTCCTTCCCCAACAGGGGGACGATACGTTTGGAGCAAGCGCCCGCTGGCATTGTCCCACAGTTTGGCGGTTTTATCTAAACTAGCTGTCAATACGTATTTACCCTGAGCATCCGTCGCTATCCGATTGATCCTTGTCGTGTGTATTTCCGTATTCAGGGTGAGAAAGGCTTTTTGCATGGTGTTTTTTTTGTAGGGGTGATGTTTTTGATCGTAAGCGTAGGACTGTAGCTTGGAGTTTCGTGCAAGCAGACATAATCATTGAGCTGAAGCTCGATATATACTTCGGCAACCCTAAATTTGTGAATTTTGTCTTGCTCTTTTCTCGGCTAGCTGCGTTAAAAAGCCTCGCCTTAGCTCAGGCTATGGCTACGTTTTTTGCCTTACTAGCCAAAAAAATAGCATTGTCAATTTTTCACAAATCTAAGCTTGCCGAAGTATACGGGGACTGATCGTGAAAATAAAAATTAAATCTGAATACGAGGGGCGTGCTGTTGATAAATAGGGCAAACGTATCAAAAGATCAAGTAGGCTGGATTTTGCTGGAGGTGTGCCTTTGGGGGCATCGGCAAAAGGCACTAGAAAGATACGGGCTGCTTCGCGCCCTTAAGACAAAAGGTACAGGCGATATATGCGTGACGCTTTTCAGCTTGAATTCACGACCCACCCCAACCCCTCCCTTTTGAAGGAGGGGCTATTAACCTATAGATTAACAGTACCCTACAAATACACCACCTCATTCACCCCTGGCAAGATCAAATCATGGCTCCGCTCTTGCTCGGCCATTGCTTTTTGGATGCGGCGGTAGGGCTCGCTGGCGGGTTCATTGCTCAGGTCGTAGGTGCCGTAGTGCATGGGGAGCAAGCGTTTGGCGCCAAGGTCTTGCCAGGCTTGCACGGCTTCTTCCGGGTTCATGTGGGCGCCTTGCATCATGTAATCGGGGGCGTAGGCGCCGATGCCCAGCATGGCGATGTCGATATCGGGAAAGTGCTCGCCGGTATCAGCAAAGGGCCAGTGGTAGGCGCTGTCGCCGCCAAAATAGTGGCGTTTGCCCTGGTACTCGAATAGGAATGCGCCCCACAGTACTTGGTTGAAGTCAAACAAGCCTCGGCGGCTCCAGTGCCGGGTGGGCAAGAACGTCAGTTGGGGTTCGTGGCTGGGGCTTTTGAATTGCTGGTACCAGCCTGCCGTTTGCATCGGAGTATCGCCTATCCACTTACTGATGGTGCGCTCCATGCCGAGGGAAGTGAAGATTTTCGCCTGTGGGTTCGCGCTTAGGAGCTGCTGTACCGATTTTTGGTCACAATGATCGCGGTGGTCGTGCGAAATCAGGATATAATCCACGCCCGTTATCTGCGGCGTTGGGAAAGGCGGATGCACGAGGCGCGGCACCATGGGCATTCCATTCAGCACAGGGTCGGTGATGTAGCGAATGCCGCCCAGTTGTATCACGAAGCAGGCATGGCCCAGCCACACCAAAAAGTCGCGGTCTTTATCGGCTATCCAATCTGTAGATGGCAGTATGGCTGGTCGCCACTGGTCGGCCTTCTTTTCGCGGCGCTGCGGGTTGGGGGTCATGAGCATCCGCAGGACGGTCTTCCATTCCGGAAAGAAAGGATCTTGCAGGTATTGAAAAGCGCCATCTTTAAAGGGGTTGCCCTGCCAGTTGGGGCGAATGATGGGGAGCTCGGGATTGTATCGGTATTCCAAAGAGGGGGTGATTTTTAGCAGAATTCTATCCGCAAATGGAGATATTCCGACAACTAAGTAGTTTGGGCAAAAGCCCAAACCGCTTTAAGATCGGTATAGAGACTATGAAACGTAAAAATAGGTGGTGGGGTTTAGTGAGGAGTACTGGTAGTGCTAGTCCGGAGGCCAGCGGGATACTACCTGTTAGTTTGGAAACTAACAGGAGCGAGACTCATTTTTATCTTTAGCCCTGACCTCGGCAGAGGTCGCACATTGCTCGCTGTACTCGCCGTGAGTTATCCCCCTCGACTCAGGCAAACCCAACTATGACTGGAGAGAATCCACCCCCGATTCTGTGAATCGACCCCGCCAGCAGGGTACATTTGCTACTGCTAATGGGTTAAGTGCGCAAGCCGGGGGCTGAAGCGCGAGGCCCGGAGGGACTAAGGACAAGGGGATGGCAGCGGTACCGAAGGTAAGAGCGAACAGCCCGGTGCCGTAGGGGCGTTTGCAACGCAACTCCCCTACCGGCATGGCCCCAAACCATCAATCAGGGAAACAGTACTCACTCGCAAGCACAGATCAGGTTATCGGCATAGTTCTGCTTCTTCAGAAGGTAGCCTTTTTGGTAAGGATAGCCACCACCAATGCCCAAGTTTTCATTATTAATGGTGTAGATACAGTCAAATAATATGGTGCTCTCTTTTTCCTTCAGGTCATTGGGATCACAGAAAGGATTTACGGTGGAAGAGCAGCGGGTAGTCGTCATGTTGCCGAGGACGTTTTTGAGAATGTATTTGATATCAATCTCGTATTCAGCTGCTAGCTCCTGGTTTACATCCGATGCGTAGCGGCCGCAGGGTTCTCCTTTGCGTACGATGGAGTCCTGGTAAATTTCAAATTTGTCGGTAAAGAAAGAATGAATCGTCGCGACCTTTTGGAACTGAGGATTGCCCTCAAACTGTAATTCTTCAAATTCCTGGGTAAAGGATAAGATTTCCTGGTTGAAGTAAGTAGGGCTTAGTGGGGTCATTTTGGTATCCAACCAAATTTCATTAATTAAGTATTCATAGGCCGACAACACATAACCCTGCCCCAAGGCTGTGGTATCATAACGAGAACACTTCATCCGCACATCGGCACTTTTTGCCAAATAATAAAGCCCTGGTCTGCGAGACCCTGGCAGCGGCAGTTTATACTGATTACTCAAACCCCACTCACCTTCGTAAGCACTGCAAGGGCAAAAATCCTGCACCTCGGCAATATCCAGATAAGGAGAATTGAAGCTGGCATTAAAATCTTGGTCAAAATAGATGCTCAGGGGGTGGTCACCAGCAACCATTACCTCCTCATCGCCTCCTAGCTGAGGCAGCACCAAATAAGCCAATAAAGCACCTGTCAAAAGTGAAACCAGGACGTAAGGGATGCGCTTTTTCCGGTTGGCAGCCATCTGCTGTTGTCTTTTGAGCAAGGCGCGCTCCAATTCCTCCTTTTCCTCTAAGGTTGCTGCTAATTCAATGCGAATCGATTCCCGTTGGAGTAATCGGTTAATATTTTCTATCGACCGTTGGTACATTCCTTCTGTGGCTGTACCATAAATAAGTTTGGTAAACTGGCTAGCACTAATACTTAAATCCTGTGAAATGACACCAAATGACGTGGCTCCGAACTTGGAAGTCGACTTATTCCAAGCCCCATATTTCTCTTCCAGTTTGGTGATGAATTTATCCTTTAAACTTTGTTCCATGCAGGCTCAAACGTGTGTAAAAAAGTGTAAAATGGTATAAAATACTGTAAAAAGTTTATAAAACAAAATATTATTCTTTTTAAACCCGGTTTCACCTGCTATCTTGCGGGCACACTTTGGGCGTCTTCCTTAAAGATAACTTCTTATTTGGTAATAAAAGAACCCCCTAACGAATATCTCTAATCATGACAAAAGCCTTTCACACTACCTTACTCACTGTTGGATTTCTCTTATTTAGCTTAAGCGCATCCGCCCAAACGCCGGAGAAGGTTCTCTTTATTGGCAATAGTTACACTTACTTCTGGAACCTACCTCATCAGGTCGCAGCAATGGCTGAAAGCCAGAAGATAAATATCACTACTCGACAATCTACCAGCGGGGGAACTTCCCTGGCCCAGCACTGGCGAGGAGAAAAGAAGCTCCAATCACTGCAATTGCTCAGAGAAGGGGAATACGACGCCGTCGTTTTGCAGGATTTCAGCATGCAGGCCCTCAATGCACCAGACACTTTGCTTCACTATGGCCAACAGTTTGCCAACGAAGCCAAAGCTAAAGGAGCTCGCGTATTCTTGTACATGACTTGGGCCAGAGCATTCGACCCCTATATGCAGGCAACTATCACTTCCAAATACGAAGAACTGGCTCGCATGTGCGGCGCAACGGTAGTCCCCGTTGGGCCTGCTTGGGAGCGCGCCCGTAGCTTACGCCCTGATATTGAGTTGTACGACCCTGACCAGAGTCATCCCTCTCCTACAGGTACTTACCTGACCGCCTGTGTTTTTTATGGCGTTTTCACAGGACAGTCGCCCGTAGGACTGCCCATTCGCCTGCTCAGCACCGATCACGCGGGAGAAAAACTCTACCTCAATATTCAGTCCAAAGAAGATGCCCTCTTTTGTCAGAAAGTAGCTGCCGACATCTTGGGCCTACCCTTTGAATCACCAGAAAAATAGGTCCATTTTGAAAAATTCTACCTGGAATGCACAACGTATTGGGCTGATTGCCGGCCCGCTTATTTTTCTACTGAGCTATAACTTCATGCACCTGAAGGGGCTGAGTACAGAGGGGCATGCCGTACTGGCCTGCACCTTCTGGATTGCGATTTGGTGGATCACCGAGGCCATTCCGATTGCGATGACTTCGTTGCTCACCATTGTTCTCTTTCCGCTCACTGGAGCACTGAGTTTATCAGAAACAACGGCCTCGTTCGGGCATAAGTACATCTTCCTTTATATTGGAGGGTTTATTCTGGCTATTGCTATAGAAAGATGGAATCTACACCGCCGGATAGCGCTGAATATTATCAACTTTATTGGTACTGATATGAAGCGGATCGTGCTGGGCTTTATGGTGGCAACGGCTTTCCTTTCGATGTGGATCTCCAATACCGCTACTGCGGTAATGATGATTCCCATAGGCATGGCCATCGTTTCTCAACTCAAAGATGACCCCAGCACAGAGGAGAACGAAAACACCCTTTTCGGAAAAATGCTGATGCTGGCTATCGCTTATAGTGCCTCTATCGGCGGAATGGCCACCTTGATAGGTACGCCGCCCAATTTGGTATTAGCAGGGATCATTCAGGAGCAATATGGAGTAGAAATCACTTTCTCACAGTGGATCAGTTTTGGGCTACCTGTTTCCCTTATCCTGCTCTTTATCTGTTGGAAATACCTCACCAACTACGCTTTCAAAATCAAGGTAACGGCATTTCCAGGCGGGCGACCAGCCATCCAGCAACGCTTGCAAGCCATGGGTAAGATCAGTTTTGAAGAAAGAAGCGTCCTGATTGTTTTTGCCTTAACGGCTTTTGCCTGGATCAGTCGCTCTTTTCTACTTCAGCGCTTTATTCCAGACCTTGACGATACTATTATTGCAATGATTGCGGGCTTGGTACTGTTTCTTCTACCTGCTGCCAAAGATAAAAAACGTATGCTGATTACCTGGGAAGAAGCGGTGAAACTCCCCTGGGGCATTCTGCTACTTTTCGGCGGCGGGCTAGCACTTGCGCAAGGGTTTAAATTCAGCGGTTTAGCAGATTGGATTGGGAGCCAAATGACCTTGCTTGATGGGGTCGCTCTGTTATTCCTCTTACTAATCCTTATTGCGGCAGTTAATTTCCTGACCGAAATCACGTCCAACCTGGCGACTACTGCGATGATGCTGCCCATTTTGGCACCACTGGCACTGGGTATCAACGTTCATCCCTACATCTTGATGGTAGGTGCTACAACAGCTGCCTCTTGTGCTTTTATGCTTCCCGTAGCTACGCCACCCAACGCGGTGGTATTTGGTTCCGGCTATCTAAAAATCATCGACATGGCCAAGGCTGGTATTTGGATGAATATCATTTCAATACTCATTATCACAGTGATGGTTTATTTACTCCTCCCCTATTTATGGAATTTTGATCCATTCAGCTTTCCGGCCAATTTATCTAAAAATTAATAACAACTAATAATTTTCAATCATGGGAAAACGAATACATTTATTGCTCTTTGCCTTGTTTTGCCTCTTTAGCACAAGTGGCTATGCCCAAAAAACGGTTACCGGATTGGTATCCGACACTGAAGGAGGTCCACTGATCGGGGTAACCATCATGGAAGATGGTACTACCAATGGCACCATCACTTCTTTTGACGGCACTTACGAGATTACCGTAAAGGATCAAAACGCACTACTCACCTTCCGTTATATTGGTTTTGCCAGTAAGACGGTTCCTGTAGGCGCGGTTTCCGAACTCAACCTCGTGTTGGAGGAAGAAGCTGGCTTACTCGACGAAGTGGTCGTCACAGCCCTGGGTTTTGCCGAAAACAAGGATCAGCTTGGCTATGCCAGCTCCAATGTTGGCGGAGAAGACCTCGTAAAATCCGGTGAAGCCACCGTGCTCAACTCCTTGTCGGGCAAGTCTTCGGGGGTGAGAATTTCGCGCAACTCTGGTGATCCGGGAGCTGGTGCTTACATCCAAATCCGAGGCTTATCTACCATTACGCGTGATAATCAGCCCCTGATTATTGTAGATGGGATTCCCATTAGCAATGATGTTCGCGGCAACAGCGACCGTTCCGGCGTAAGCCAGGAGTCACGCCTAAATGACATCAACCCCAATGACATTGAGAGTGTTTCTGTTTTGAAAGGAGCTTCTGCCGCTGCGCTTTATGGCACACAAGCCCTGGGTGGCGTGATCCTTATAACAACCAAGAGTGGCAAATTTGCGACCAAAACCAAGGTGTCGCTACGTTCGACCTATTCGCTGGACATTATCAATCGGCGCTATCCGTTGCAAACCCGCTACGGGCAGGGAGACAATGGCATTTTTGATGCCCGTGCCCGTGACTCGTGGGGAGACCGCATTGCTGATCGCCCTGGTGGCCCTGACGAGTATGATACCTCTGGCGAATTCTTCGTTGATCAGGATGGCCGTACCTACTATCCTATTCTGAACAAGAACTCACAAACGCTCTACGATGATTCCAATTTTGACCAGATTTTTCAGGATGGTTATTTCTTGGAAAACAACCTGAGTATTACCGGAGGTAACAATAGCACTGCTGTTTTCTTTAGTCTCGGCGACATGAATCAGGAAGGGATTATCAAAAACAGCTCTGACTATCGCCGGACGACGGCACGTTTCAATGTGAACCACCTTTTTTCGGACCAGCTCAAGTTGAAGCTTACTACGAATTACTCTCGTACGGCCTCCAATCGAATCCAAAAAGGAGCCACCTCTTCAGGTCTTTACCTTGGCTTACTCCGTACCCCCGTTGATTTTGACAATTCCGGCTACCGAGGAGACTACTACGCCAGTGGCACCAGTTCGCCTATCCCCAACCGCCACCGTTCCTACCGAGAACCACTAGGTGCCGATGACAGCCCTGTTTACAACAATGCTCAGTGGACTATTTACGAACAGGAAAACCTAGCTAAAGTGGACCGCTTCATCACCTCCATGGAATTGACAGCGACGCCTAAAACCTGGCTAAATTTAATTGGCCGAGTAGGTATTGATCACTATAGTGAAAAGCGTAACGAATTTTTCACACCTGGTTCTGCAGCGGGGGAATACCGGGCAGGTTTGTACGAGCAATCCATCGCTGCGAATACGATTTTCAACATGGATTATATTGCTAAAGCCAACCATAAATTCAACCGTAATTTTGGAGGTAGCTTACTGGTAGGTTTTAACTACAATGCCCGCACTCGGGATGTGAACGGCGTGAACACCGTCAATTTCATCCAGTTTGTAGATGTGGCCAGCGTGGTACGCGACAAAGACAATGCCTTGCTTGAGAACATTACTACGCAAAGTTCTCAAGGACAGGAGCGTACCGCTGGTGTCTATTCTGCGCTTTCGCTTAATGGCTGGGACATGCTGTACTTTACAGGAACGATCCGGGCGGAATCTGCCTCTACCTTTGGCGATGATGCTGACAATACCTTCCTGTTTCCATCTGCTTCTTTGGCTTGGCAGTTTACAGAAATTGATGGTCTGAATGGCAATACCCTTTCGTTTGGTAAGCTTCGCTTATCGTATGGTGAAGTAGGTGTGCAACCTGCCCGATACAACACTTCCAATGTTTTTGTATCGCCAAGTATTGGTGACCAATACGGAGGCAGTCTCAATTTAGGACTCTATGGCAATGGTGGTTTTGTACCCAGTGCAAATCGGGGAAACGCCTCGCTCTTGCCTGAGCGTAAGAAAGAGCTGGAGATCGGAGCAGACCTGCGTTTCTTCGAAGACAAAGTCTCGCTTAGTGGTACTTACTTCTCTAATAAAACAGTAGATGTATTGCTTGATTTCCCGGTTGCCAACTCGCGTGGTTACAGCCAGGTTTATACCAACGGTGCAGAGATTGAAAACACCGGCTACGAATTGGACTTAGGTATTGAGCTAATCGAACGCAAAAATTTCTCGTGGAATGTCACCGCCAATTTCACGCAAGTGAAAAACAAGGTTTTGGACCTTCGCGGTGTAGAATCTATCGAACTCGGTGGTCTTGCTGCGGTTAACTCTCGCGCTGTTGAAGGCCAGCCGCTCGGTGTATTGTGGGGCTCACGCAGCCTACGTGATGAAAATGGCAATATCATCTTTGACGAAAACGGCTTCCCGGTACAAGATGAACTCGAAGGAATCATTGGTGATCCCAATCCAGATTGGCAGGGGGCGGTATCTACAGGTATTCGTTTTAAAAATTTCCGCCTTTCTGCCCTTTTTGAAACCTACCAAGGGGCTGACATCTACGCAGGTACAAAGTCAGTACTCGCTGATTTAGGTCTCTGGGAGTCTACCGGCAACGAAGTGACGGCAACCCGCAACCTGGTAGAATACAATGGCAACATTATCAATATTGGCGAAACTTTCCGGGGGAACGTTCAAGATTTCGGTGCTGGTCCCGTTGCCCTTACGGAGTCCTGGTACAATGGAGACGGAGGATTTTTCAGCAATGGTAATGACGAACTGTACATAGAAGATGGGTCATGGACCCGCCTGCGCGAACTGACTTTGTCTTACCGTTTGACCTCCAACTGGCTTGACCAAAAAATCGGCATCAGCTCATTGGAGCTATCCGCTACTGGTAGAAACCTTGTGCTTTGGACAGAATTTGAAGGCAACGATCCAGACACCAACTTGTCTGGTATCAGTGCTGCTCGGGGAATTGAGTACTTCAATAATCCAGGCACCAAGTCGTACGTCTTTAGCCTCCTGCTTGATTTTTAATAACACTCACTTTTCAGCAACCTAAAAAAGGTACTAATGAAACGATTACTATTATTCACAACCATAGCGGTACTATTGACAGCCTGCGGCGATCTCGTCGACGGTATCAATCAAGACCCCAACAACCCTACATCTGCTTCTTATCAAAATATTTTGACTGGATCAGAAGTAGGCAATATCATTCTCAATACTGGTGAGACTGCTCGCCGAGCTGGCATTTTCTGCGGCTACTACGAAGGCATTGATCGCCAACATCAGGGTTTTTACAATTACACCCTGACTACGAGTGATTTCAACAGCCTCTGGTATGACCTTTATGTAGACACCTACCGAAATGCGGTGGAAGCAGAATCCGCTGCTGCGGAAGAAGGGATTACAGGCATCACCAAGGGGATTACCCAAATTTTGCAGGCGCTCTCCATCGGAGTGGGTGCCTCGCTCTACGGTGATATCCCCTTCAAAGAAGCCGGACAAATTGAGGTTGAAAATCCCGTTTATGAGGACCAGGTCAGCGTTTATGCAGGTATACAATCCTTGCTCGACGAAGCGATCATCAATCTTCAAACTGGTACCGATCGTCCGGCTGGTGGTGCAGACATCTATTTTGACGGTGCGGCTGCACCCTGGATAGAAGTTGCTTATTCGTTAAAGGCGCGCTTGTTCTTACAGACCAAGAATTATGCCGCCGCCTATGCCGCCGCTAGTAATGGAATCAGCAGTATGGCCAATGCCCTCTACGCTCCCCATGGTACCGGTATCGAAGAATCAAACCTCACCTATCTCTTCTTTGCGGTAGAAGTACGAGGTTCAGATGTGATTACGGCAGATTATATTACCAGCCTTTTGCAGGCAAACCCTGCCGCCAACCCTATTCCTGAAAATTACCGAGGCAACGACAAGACCGACGAGACGGGTCGCTTCAATTTTTACTTCAGCACCAATAGCTTGGGCGTACAACCCAATACGACCGATGGCTTTGCCGCACAAACGGCTAATGCACCGATCATTACCTACGAGGAGAACCTGCTCATACTGGCCGAAGCTGGACTTCGTAGCCAAGGTTTTGATACCGGCTTAGGGCATTTGAATGACTACCGCGCATTTATGAACAACGGCGGCTACCTGGTCAATGCCAACCCTGACCAAGTTCGTTATGATGCTTACGTCAGTGAAGACTTCAACAATGGAGGCCTCGAAAACCCTGCTGGTCTATCCCCTGACGATGCTTTACTGAAGGAAATCCTGGAAGAACGCTATGTTACCTTTTTTGGCCAAATAGAAGGCTTTAATGATGTAAGGCGTACAGCGGGAGAAACGACCGTAAAGGTTCAAGTCCCCCCAAATACGGGTAATGAAATTCCGGGCAGGTTCCTGTATCCACAAACAGAAATAGACCGGAATGCCAACGTCCCCAACCCTATTCCTGGCTTATTTGAAGCAACTGATATCAATAAATAAAAGTGAGATACCTTCTTGTGTTCCTTAAATAGGAGCCTCATAAAATTTCTTATTTTTAAAAAATCACCATAATGGGAAATTCCTACCTTTTCAAATATATACCCTCACTGTTACTGGTTTGCACAATCATGCTGACCAATGCCTGTAGCAATGACGAGGACATCATTTTTGATGACAGTTTACAAATTCTTTCGCAAAAGATCGACGGGGAAGCCGCCATTAATGGCGTAGACGGCATTACTCAAAACCCCAGCATTGAGATCATTTTTTCACATACGCTCAAAACATCAGAAGTTACTTCCGCATTAAGCTTATCCAGCAGTGGTGGGGCGGTAGCTTTTGATGCGGCCTACAGCAATACCAACTCCACGCTCACCCTTACGCCCAGCACGGCCTTGGATTATGAGACGACCTATACGCTCGCATTACCCGCAGGCATTTACGGCGAAGACAGTAACTCCCTCAAGGAAAGCTATTCCCTGACCTTCACGACTGCACCGTTTATTCCGATCAACGTTAGTTTGGCAAGTAATGTCGGTGCTATGAGTGAAACCGACGGAACTGCAATTATTTCGATTAACCTGAGCGAAGAAGCGGAATCAGGTGTAACCGTAGAGCTGCGATTTGACGGCACCGCTACCCTAGGCACTGACTATACAACCAATGCCAGCCTTTTTGTAATAGCCACTGGCCAAACAACCACCGAAGTGGTACTTACCGCAATAACAGACGGAGTGTTAGAAGGAACTGAAACTATTGAAGTGAGTATCGCTACTGTCGACAATGCCGAAGAACTTACGCCTCAGCTTGTGACCATTACCCTCTTGGACGCCGACCTAGACAGTAATGGAGACGGATTTCCCGACCAGGGCTTTATCATCAACGAAGTGCTATTTGATCCACCCGGCGGCGACCCAGGCGACGCTAATGGCGACGGTACCCGTAGTGCTTCCGAAGATGAGTTCATAGAGTTTGTTAACGATTCAGACCAGGAGATTGACCTTAGCGGTTATACCTTATATGATGCAACCAATCTGGCAAGTGGCGAACCTAACCACACCTTCCCGGACGGTACTGTTATACCAGCTGGTGGCGTCTATGTACTCTTTGGTGGCGGGTCTCCATCAGGTGACTTTGGCAACGCACTGGTGGGCGTAAGCACCAGTGGCAACATGAACCTCACTAATGGTGACGATGTAATTACCCTTCAGGATGCTGATGGCAACACTGTCCTTACTTTTGACACACAGGGCGAAGGCGCAGGGATTGACTTTGGTGCCGATCAGTCGGTCACCCGTTCGCCAGACATCAATGGTGATTTCACTTTGCATACGACGGCAAATGCGGCGCTGCTGTTCTCTCCCGGCAAGCAAGCCGACGGAACGAACCTGGGTACAGAAGGAGATACACCAGGCCTGGGCTTCCGCATCAATGAAGTCTTGTTTGATCCACCAGCAGACCTTCCTGGCGATGCCAATGGCGACGGTGTAAGAAGTGCTTCTGAGGATGAATTTATTGAATTCGTCAACGATTCAAACTTGCCCGTTGACCTTAGTGGCTTCACCCTTTTTGATGCTACCAACCTCGATTTGAATGAACCACGGCACACCTTCCCTGCCGGCACCATTATTCCTCCAGGAGGAGTTTATGTGCTCTTCGGTGGTGGTATACCAAGCGGTGGATTTGGGGGTGCTCAGGTGGGGGTTTCTACGACTGGCAACATGAACCTCTCCAATGGCGACGATGTCATTACTATTCTAGATTTACTGGGGGAAGTCTTCCTTACCTTTGATACGCAAGGAGAAGGCGCAGGTATTGATTTCGGAGCCGACCAATCGGTGAGTCGTTCGCCGGATATCAGCGGCGATTTCATGCTGCACACAACTGCAAACCCAGCCTTGCTGTTTTCTCCTGGGACGAAGACGGATGGATCTTCTTTCTAAGGTGAGTTGCCATTGTTGATTACCTAAAAGCAATCTTTCAACCAGGCACCCTCACGGCACAAGGTATTTGGTACAGGGTAGAAGGACTTCGATTATCGTAAATTTTAGATGCTACTACCTCCCAAACACCTCAATATAGTCTGCCAACCCAAAGTTGGTAAATTGGCAAACTATATGAAAAGTTTAAACAACAACTATCGAGATGGACGTGTTTGGGGTTTGTGCCCAAATGCGTCCATCGGGGTTTCTACCAATTTCATCAAACTGTTAAGCAGAATATAATGACTACTCCCTTCTCTAAATACCACTTCCTGGGACTAATACTGATTTTCAGTGTCCTCTTACAAAGCAGTTGTGACAAAGAAGAAATGACCGTCCCGAATTTATCGGTACTCAACATCACGGCCAACGGCATTCCGCTGGTAGACGGAACGATCAACGTAGCTACAGACGCCACCTTTGAAATCAGTTTTTCCAGTGCGGTGACACCTACAAAATTTGCGGCTGCTTTTTCACTGAGCAGTGCATCAGGAGTGGTGAACAACCTAGACATCAACTATACCAATGCTTCCTCAAAAGCGATTATTAGCACAACACTTGCCTCATCTACCACTTACGAGTTAAAAGTAAATACTTCGGCTTTGGGCCAAAACGAAGAGGCTCTCGCTCAGCCGCTGGTACGCAACTTTACCACGCGTGATGGAGGCGTCATCACCACTTTACCACCTTGTATTACGGCCAGTGATGATTGCCTAGGCAGCAAAATCATCAATGGCCCTGGCGGGCAATCAGGAACGTTTACTTTTTATAATAGTTACCCACTGGATTTGGCCAACGCCCGTTGGGAGGCACTCACTAGTGCTGTAATTGTCGTACACGGCCTCAACAGGGATGCCGACAATTACTTCTCTTACATGATGAGCAGCTTACGCCAGGAAGATTTTGATGACAAAAGCATTCTGATTGCTCCTTACTTCAAGAATGCCTCAGCGGCTCAAAATGGAGAAATCTATTGGTCAGATTCCGGTTGGCGCGAAGGCCAAAATTCGGATGGGGCCGTTAATATCAGTTCCTTTACAGTAATTGATCAAATCATTGATCAACTTGCAGACCAGGATCGCTTTCCGGTGTTGGAGACCATCATTATTGCCGGGCACTCTTCGGGTGCATTATTTACCCAAGCCTATGCAGCCGCCAATACGAGCGAAAACACTTATCCAGAGCTAAACTTTCGCTACGTTGTGGCCAATAGCCAGTACTTCTACTATCCGGATGATCTGCGTTATGATCAAGGGACAGGTGAATTTGTAGCCGTAAGTGGCTGCGCAGCCTATAATCGGTGGCCCCTTGGTTTTGTTTCTCCTCCGCCCTACCTGAGCACTGTACCTGAAACGACGGTTGACCAACAGGTCGTCGAACGAAAGATTAGCTATTTCCTAGGCGACCAGGATGTAGTCACTACAGGTAGCCTCAACACCAGCGATTGTGAAGCCGTTTTGCTGGGCGAAAATCGTTTCCGCCGCGGAGAAAACATCTTTTTACTCATGGAAACCAATTACGCGGCTACGCATCAATCGGAGAAGATCGTCGTACCCGGCATTGGTCATAATAGTGAGGGAATGTTTCAATCTCCACTTTTTTTAAGTTGGTTACGGGACAAGATTTGAGAACTTAATCCTCAATCAAATACACATCCTTATTCGTGAGGCTAAAGATCCCGTAGCCATTGGGGATGTTGCTGTGTACCGTCACCGGTTCTGCGAAGGGGTTGTCTATCGCGTTTTGGTATTGCTCATACGAACGGGCATACAGAAAGGCGTCTTCCGTAAGTTGGTAAAGGTGAACTTCTAAACCAACCCCTTCACCAATGCTGTAGTACGTGTAACAACGCGCCTGGTACTCGCCGCCAGAGAAACTTTCATCATTAAAAATCAAGCTGTAGCGTGATCCGTAAGAAAGCAAAGGGTCATTGGTGTCGATACCAACTTTACTGCGGTAAACATTCGTCGTATCTCCCGTCAAAGGATCTACTTCATAGTAAAGTTCAAACAGATCCAGGCCATAAAAATTGGTCTTTCCTGGTTCTTGATCTATGACATCTACGATCAACTCATCCACCCTGTAGCCTTCCGGATCAATGGTTCCTTCTACCTCGTAAGTGGCGTTTTTAACTTTGGGGATGACTGGCATTTCCTGACTAACTTGCACCAGTTCGAAACCAGGAATATTGGCTTCCAGGAGATAAGTATCGCCAGCCTGACTGGGAAAAGGATCGCTTAAGCCCGCCAAATAACGCTGATCAAATTCTGAAAAATCGAAAGTCGCAAAAACATCCCCATTGCGGTAAAGCGTGACCGTAGCATCAGGGGGTAGCTCGTAGGTGCTTTCAGGGTCAAGTATCCCTTTGCTATTGGTCACCAATGTATTGAGTATACCCTCCTGCCCTGCTTCAACCTGGAGGTTAAGTACTGGCCGAGGATCATGTTCTGGCACATCGATGGCTACAACTTGGGAGAAAGAATCTCCATCGCAACTATTGAGAAATAGCGCCAAGGCGGCTATTGTAAAAAGGTAGCTTATATTTTTCATCTTCTAAAATTTAAACTGGTAAGAAACAGATGGAATAATGGGCAGAATGCTGATTTCCTTAAACACTCGCTTTTCATCAATGATATTGCCTTGCGCATCACGCACATACTGCGTATCAGCAATAACGTAGTAGGGGTTGCGGTGGTAATAAGCATTGTAAACACCAATGACCCATTTGCGCTCCCATTTAGGCTTTTGCTTACGAAACTCAACGCTGAGGTCCAGCCGGTGAAAATCACTCATGCGGAAGGCATTTTTTTCGCCACCCGTTTCAATCTCACTGAAGAAAGGAGATCCACCACCGCCACCACCGTAAACATTATTGGGATAAGTGATCGTATTCAGCGTAATGGCATTGCCTGTTCCGTAAACCCAAGCCGCTGAAATACCAATTTTTTCTGAAAAATCATGGTTCACTACGACAGAAACATCATGGCGACGATCATAACGGAACGGGAATTTCCGACCGCTATTGATTTCATCGAATTGGCGGTAATTCCAGCTCAGCGTGTATCCGATCCATCCTGTGGTACGGCCACGTTTCTTTTGAAAGAAAAGCTCTAGCCCGTAAGACTCGCCGTCGCCCTGTGTCACTTTACTTTGCCAATCATTTTCGAGGCCAAACAAGAAACTCGCGCCTTCTTTAAAGGAGATCACGTTTTGCATTTCTTTGTAGTAGCCCTCTACACTCAGTTCATAGTCTTCGTTAATGGTTTTGGCTACGCCTAAAGCGACCTGCCAGCTTTGTTGCGGTTTTATTTTTGCCGTACTGGGCACCCACAAATCCGAAGGCAGGGAAAGCGCTTCGCTGGTGAGCAGGTTAATGTATTGGGTCATGGTACTAAAGCCTGCCTTGATGGCCAAATCATTGTCTAGCAGATAGCGAAGTCCCACACGCGGCTGTATGGAAGTATAAAACTCGTCTTCTACCGCAAAAGCTGAAGCGTGAATACCTGCGTTGATTTTCAGCGGGCCCAACGTGAAATCATCTTCGACATAAAGGAACAACTCGTTGCTGTAGCTATTTTGTGAACCGATCAGCGTATCCAGGTTAAAATCCTCGCCATCTGTCAACTCAAAATTGAGGGCACCCGGGCGGTAGGTATGGTTGGTCCAACCCGCACCAAAACGGAGGTAATGATTGGGGTTGGGAATAAAATCAAAGTCGATTTTACCACCAATATCTTCGATACCTGAAACGTAGAGGGCTGAAAATTTATCATCAGGGCCATTCTCATTGAAGTTTTCGCTCCCTGCGCTGATATCGATCTCATACTTGCTGTAAGTAAGCGTGGTATTGGCGAACATTTTAGGGCTTATTTGCCAGTTCCAACGAGCCGCAGAAATCAGGTTTCCCCAGTCGATACCACCAGAGAACGCGCCATATTCGTCAGCATAGCGATTGGTAAACACATCCGCACCTGTGTAGGCACTGAGGAATACCCGGTGTTTGTCGTTGATTTTGTGCTGTATCTTGGCATTGAGGTCGTAGAAATAGAGCCCCACATCAATCGTCTCATCCGGAGGCGTATTGGCTTTAATAATGGGTTTGAATATCAAATCGGCATAAGTGCGTCGGCCTGAGATCAGGAAGCTTGTTTTTCCTTTTTGGATAGGCCCCTGGAGGGTAAGTTTCGAGGAAATAAGGCCAATAGACCCTTCGCCATGCCATTCTTGCAGGTTGCCTTCCTTCATATTTATTTCCAGTACACTGGACAAGCGCCCGCCATAACGAGCTGGAAAACCGCCTTTGGTAAGCGTGACATTCTTGATGGCATCCGCGTTAAATACCGAGAAAATCCCCAGCAGGTGACTCACATTGTAAACCGGCACACCGTCCAGCAACACCAGGTTTTGGTCAGGGCTTCCACCGCGGACATAGAGGCCATTTTGTCCCTCACCGCCAGATTGCACTCCGGGCAGAAGCTGCAAAGCTTTGAGGACATCGACCTCGCCGAGGAGGGCCGGGATTCGTTTAATCTGTTCAATTGGCACCTCTACCCTACTCATCTGGGTTCGTTCTTCAATGCGATCACCACGTTCGGCGGTTACCTCCACGGTGGCCAGTTCTACGTAAGGCGACAAACTGATATTGAGGGTGCGGTTTTCCGAAAGGACAAAGCGTTCTTCCTGGCTTTGATAACCGATATAACTAAAAGAAAGGCCCACAGAATCGGCTGGCAAGGTGAGGCTAAAAAAGCCATACGTATTGGTAACGGCACCAGCCCCGGAGAAGCTGTCGTAGACATTGGCAGCGATGAGCTTTTCGCCAGTCGCTTCGTCCTCCAGGTAGCCGCTAATGGTATAAGACTGGCCCCTCGCAAAAAAGGAAAGCAGAAGGGCAAGCCCCGTCAAGTAGCGTGTAGGCATAAAAAAGGTTTTAGTTTTAATGAGTAATTGTCTATTTCCAATTTTTACCCAACAGAGTTGGTTTTATGGAAAATTCCCAGGATTTTTGAGTATTTAGATAAGTACGCAATAAATCCACCCCTGCATAGACGGAGGAAAAGACCCCACCGTTTGTCTTAACGCAAATTTTAACGCAATGATAACAAGCTGGAAAAACCTAAGCTTACTGAGCTATCTACTTCTCGCCTTAATGACGGCCAGTTGTCAGTCTTCGTCAAACACAGACTCCAACAACGAAGGGTTTCAGGATCTTAATGTTGCTGAGTTTAAGCAAAAGATGGAGACAAGGGGCGTTGTAGTTCTCGATGTCCGCACACCAGAGGAAACAGCCGAAGGGATGATTACCGGTGCGCAAGAACTTGATTTTCGTGCGCCCGATTTCCAAGAACAGCTTGGAAAACTTGATCCTGACAAAACCTACCTGGTTTATTGCCGCAGTGGAGGGCGTAGCTCTTCTGCTTGCAGCATGATGGAAGGGATGGGCTTTAAGAGTGTCTACAACCTGGTAGGTGGCTATCAGGGGTGGAGTGCAGAAAATTAGCGAATGTTCAAATTTAAGTGTTCGCGCAAAGCCGCAGAGCCCGCAGAGATTTTTTATTGCGGTTATCAAGTAGATACATTTTGACTATTTTTAGTCAGACACACCTCTTTTAGCACCCTCAATTCGTAACCATGCCCACTGTATCCGCCGTAGAACGCCAACGCGACATTTACCTTCAGGGCCTTAGCGGTCAGATGCCATTGGTACCTAGTGACCCACTGGCCCTGGAACGAGCTGCCCAAAAGTGCATGAGCCCCGAAGCTTACGCCTACGTAGCTGGCGGTGCCGGTCGCGAGCTGACAGTGCAACGCAACCGGGAGGCCTTCAAAAAATGGCATATTCAGCCACGGATGTTGCGTGATGTGAGTTCCTTTGACACCAGCATTGAGCTATTTGGCCGACGTTTACCCGCTCCTATTCTACTGGCCCCTGTGGGTGTGCTTGATCTTTGTCACCGAGAGGCAGACTTGGCCGTAGGGCGGGCTACTGCTCAATTAGGCTTGCCCTTCATCTTCAGTAATCAGGCTAGCGTGCCGATGGAGGAGGTGAGCAAAGTGATGGGCGCTGGACCACGCTTCTTTCAGTTGTATTGGAGCAAATCTTACGACTTGGTGGCCAGCTTGGTACAACGCGCAGAAGCCAGCGGTTGCGAAGCCATTGTGGTCACACTAGATACCACGATGCTAGGTTGGCGTTTGCGAGATTTGGACATGGCCTATTTACCTTTTTTACGAGGCAAGGGGATTGCCCAGTATACCAGTGATCCTGTTTTTCAACAAATGCTGGACATGCCGGAAGAAGAAGGACTGGTTTCGCCAAAGCGGCGGATTACCTTGAAGACATTGCAGGCCGTTTATCAATTGATGAACAATTACCCTGGTAGTTTTTTCGGCAACTTACGTTCCGGACGGCCATTGCGGGCTGTTCGACAGTTTATCAACCTTTACACCAAGCCTTCGCTAAACTGGGACGATCTGCCTTTCTTGCGGGAGCATACCAAGCTACCCATCATCCTGAAAGGCATTCACCATCCGGAGGATGCCCGCCGCGCAATGGATGCCGGGGTGGACGGACTCATCATCAGTAACCACGGTGGCCGCCAGGTAGATGGTGCCGTGAGTACCATTGAGATGATGCCTGCCATTAAGCAGGTCGTAGGTGATCATTTTCCCTTGCTGCTTGACAGTGGGGTGCGAACGGGTGCCGATGTGTTTAAAGCCCTGGCGCTTGGGGCCAATGCCGTTTGTATTGGTCGCCCTTACACCTACGGTCTGGCCATTGCCGGTGAAGCTGGTGTAAGTACCGTTCTGCAAAACCTGTGGGCTGACTTTGAGCTGACTATGCGGCTGAGTGGCTGTGCAAGGGTGGAGGATGTTAGGAAGTCGAAAATCGGAAGTGGGAAATCGGAAGTAACGCGTAGCCATTAGGGCAATCTAATACTTCCGAATGCTGACTTCCCACTTCCACTTTGAAAAGGTTTGGGGGTTTGATGGTTTGGGGGTTGTTTTGACGATCAATTTTCATCTACAGGTATCAAGGCTTTAAAGAAGCTGTCCCCTTCAAATTCAACGCGAGGGTCTTTGATATCGACGAGTTCGTCTAGTTCATAGATATTGCGGTAACCGTAGCCATAGAGATTTATGTAGGTGGGGACATTTAGTGCGAGGGAAATGGGTCTTCGCTCGGCCAAAAAACGTCTATCTCCGGCCCTGCCGGGTACGAAATTCTTAGTCGGAAAAAGTATCTCATCACCAGAGAAATTATTGTTACAATAGATCAATATGGTGGTGCTCGTATCAGGAATTAGCCTCCTGAGTGTTGCCTGGGTAAATTCGGTGAATGGTAGATTTATGGCTCCTTTCAAGTGTTTAGCCAAGTACTTGTCTCGGGAACGCGTATCTAACACAACGGTATTCGTATCCTGCTGTAACGCTAAAAATTGATCCAGGCTGACCAATCGTTCTGACCTGATGCTTTCTACTTCTGCCACCAGTTCTTTAAAATCATCATAACTCACCTTGGCTTTAGGGTAGGTGGTGGTGCGCTCTGTGTTCTGGGTAGTTTGCCCGATGCATGGTGCGGTGATCAGAACAAAAAACAGGGCCAGGGTTATTTTTGGAATATTCATTTTTTTTGTTTTTAACGCTCAGACAGAAGGCCTACTTAAAGAAGATCAAGCGCGGTACTAATAACACTTTTTCTACCCCAAAACACCTCGGAGAGGTGGAATATTGGTAGAAAAGATAAACAAATAACGAAACGACCTCGGATGAGGTCGCACATGATAAATATCGCCCTCTATTTTGATTCTTCCTAACGAGCCCTCCAATTCGTATTGATATTCGACCTCATCCGAGGTCGTTTTAACTCCAACAAACATGGTTTTACCAATATTTGACCTCTACTGAGGTCAAGACACATAAATGTGTCCCAAATCGTAGGGCTTCAGCCCAAGCCACTAAGTCAGCGCGAAAGGCGGAGCCTGTAGCTCGGGGGCCGGAGGCCGCAAGGACCAAGGATAGGAGCTTGCGGATAGCCTGGCGCCCCTGGGTACCAGTGGGCGGGGCCCAAAAAAGTCTTGCTAATGACCCCCGTAATTCTTCTCTCCGGCCAGAATGGTTATTGGCAAGGTATTTTCGACACGCGGCAGCAAGCAGGTCGCAAATTCGGTGAAAGCACAGGGTGGATTGTAGGCTTTGTTGAAATCGATGATGGTGCGGCCATCTGCTCCAGCGCGTGAACAATAAAGGTAGCGACCGCCACCATAGGTTGTTTCGCCCGTCGTTTTATCGGCAAAAATCAGGAACAGGTCATTGGGGCCACCATCCAGAGCTGTTAGTTCATGCAGGCGGTCGTCGAGGGTGAAGCGTAGCTTTCCGACCACGGGCACATAATATTCCATGTCCAGCACATTGCGCATCAGTACGGAATCGGGGCCATTACTGGGTTCCCAGGCAGCGTAAACGCGATAAGCAGGGTTGATGGGGAAATATTCGATAGGTGCCAGCCTGATTCTGGAAGGGAGTAAAGTATCTCGGATACGTACGCCATGCCGACCTCCCCGCTCCAGGAGCTGCCACTGTAAGGATTGGTATTCCAACTGGCAGTTATTAGCCGACAGCATGGTTACGCCTGCTGAAGTGTTGGGGTCGCAGCTCACCTGCCCATCATTCAAAGTATAAGTGACAGCTACTGCCGGAGCATTGCCGGGCAAAGGCACCCGGACGCCCTCTTTGCTCCCACATTCATTTACGCCTTCCTGCAACCAGTGCAAACCAATAAGGCTCAGCCAGCCGGTGGGGGCTAACAAACCGGCCATTCTTGCTGAGCGCCATTCTTCGATTTGCTGGGTATAATTATCAGGCAGTGGAGGCTGCACCAACTGCTGGGTTTTACACGACCAAGAATTGATGAGGAGAAGAGACAGTAGTAAGAGGAAGGTTTTGTGGATCACCGGTTATTGGTTTTAGCGTGCCAGTAAACATACACTTTACCCCAATGATTTCAAAACACCTACTGCATTGTTAATACGTTAACAGGCATTCACCACCTCCGGTTTGATGAGCCGGAAAGCAAAGTCAAGCAATAGTTCCTCTACCTGGCTAAGGTCGCCGTTTTCCACCTCAACGTCTGTCAGGCGAGGGAGGTGTTCGGCAAAGTAGGTGTGGTCTTTGGCCATTTCTAAGAGGGTACTCGCCAGTGCACGTGGGTAAGAAAAACCGGGATTGATTTCGGTAATAAAGCCCCCAATTTTAGCCGCCAGGGACTTGTATGTAGCAAAGAAGCCTTCTTTGTTTTCCTGATCTACTGATTTGCTGTGGTAGCCTTTTACGCCTTCGGCAACCACTACTTTGTGGAGGATGTCTTCGTCTACAAACTCAATCGTTGCGTTACGCTTAGCGGTATTGACGATCGTAGCAATAGCGATACGTAGTTTCTGGCATGGATCTTCGATATTATTGGTATTAAAATCCAGCTGAAACTTTGTCCACTCCCAGTACCAACACAGCAAATAGACCAACAGGAGGTGCTTGTTTTCAAAATATCGGTATACGGAAGCTTCTGTGGATTCAATCCTTTCCGCCAGTTTCTTGAATGTAAATTGTTCAAAACCGATATCATCAATTAACAAAATACTATAGCGAATAATATTCCGACCAAGTTTAGTATCCTGTGGGTCTCGGAGAAATAATTTCTCGTTCAACTGCATCTGTATTCTAATCGCCATGTTGTCTCTTTTTGGCGGGAGTGACCGCCTCTCGCAGTATCCCTATCCACAAAAATAGCTTCACTTTACTTTTTGTAAAGCATTTAGCCCAAAGACTTGTTCAACTTTTTTTAAACTTCGTCAACTTCATCGCTTATTCTAATAGAATCAGCGAGCTGGTCAGCTATAATATTATTAAGTGTTTGATCATCCTTCATGATTTCAATTAACCACGCGGAACAAGTGCGAAAACTCTTAAAGAGGTACTTTTCATCAATCAATCCGGGGATAAGGTTGATTCGCTTAAACATATCTAATGGTTGCCCGTGTAACCCTGTAAATACAACAGCAATCCCCTGGTTATGAAGCTCCATTACCGCTTCTTCCATTGCGTATAGGCCGGACTGATCCACATAGGGTACCCTTTGCATACGCATAATGACAATAGACACATTGGGCAATGCTTGTACCATCTCCTGAAAACGACTGGCAAAACCAAAGAAAAGAGGTCCATCCAAGTGCTTTATATACACACGATCGCCATATTCCTCAATCAATTCTGCATCATCGTCCCAAGCTTGTTCCCTCGAGAAATCACGTAAAGAAGAAGAAGCCGTTTGTGTTTTATGTTCAACTACATCGGAAATGCTCTTCATAAATAACAGTGCAGCCAATACCATACCAACACCGACCGCCGTAAGCAAGTCAACAAAAACGGTCAATAATAATACTACTACCATTATTATCGTATCAGGTAATGGTAGTGTTTTGATGTGACGTAACGCTTTGTAATCTATGATTCCTACGCCTACTGTAAATAATATTCCTGCCAAAACTGCATTGGGCACATAAGATACCACTGGGCCTACTCCCAGCAAAACTGCCAGCAGAAAAACGCCTGCAATCATTCCAGAAAGCTTGGTCTTACCACCAGAATCTACATTGATAACCGTCCGCATCGTAGCTCCCGCACCAGGAAGTCCACCAATCAAAGCAGCCCCCATATTACCGATTCCTTGCCCGATCAACTCCTGATCACTATCGTGCTTGGTTTTGGTAATATTGTCCGCCACTACTGATGTGAGCAGCGAATCGATAGCCCCCAATGCCGCTAGGGTAAGGGCGAATTTAAAAATCGTGCCGAGCATCCCTAAATTCCCAAATGCTCCTAAAAAGCCAAGCTGCAAGGAAGGTAAGCCCGACTCCACTTCGCCAATTACAGGTACTTGCCCTGGGAAAAAGAAATAGACGACCAGTGTCATCAATATCAGTGCAACTAATGACGATGGTACCGCTTTGGTTATTCGTTTAAACCCATAAATAATCACAATAGTACACAGCCCTACTATAAAGTTTATCCAGTTGATTCCATTAGGAATTTTGAAGGGGCGGCTTAGGTATTGAATGGTGCCTACTGTGCCACTAGCTTCTCTCTTGGCCTGCTTCACTGCCTCAGTGCGAATGTCCTCCACACTTACCTCTTGCGCTCGACGGGTCGTTTCCTCCAGATCCTCCTTGCTCATCACTCCACTAAGTACGCCTTCAGCTTCTTCTTCCTGTAAGATTTTCTCCAGAATAATCTCTTCCGCATGAGGTAAACGTTGCTCAACGAGCTGCAGGTCTTGTGTAGGATTGTAACCTATCAACGGAAAAATCTGCGTGATGATAATGATTACTCCAATACCACTCATAAACCCCGAAACCACAGGATAGGGTATATAACGGATATAGCGCCCCAATCGAATGACACCGAAAAGAACCTCCAAAGCTCCTGCCAAAAAGAACGTAGCTATGATCAGTGGCATCGCCTCTGCTACCGACGTAGCACCTGACTCAGTGATACAACTTGCGATTACCGCCGCCGACACAACCGTCATTGGAGCAGTAGGGCCACTTACCTGGGTCGCTGTGCCGCCAAAAAACGCTGCCAAAACAGCCAAGGCTATCGCACCATAGAGACCTGCAATAGCCCCCAATTCTGTTTGGGCACCAAAAGCCAATGCCAGAGGTAATGCGACAATACCCGCAGTAAGGCCACCAAAGAAGTCGCCACGGATATTAGAGAAATCGAGTTTAAAAATTTTTGATATTGCCAAGAGGAATATTTTTATAGTAAAACTATTCCCATTATAACACATTTAACTCAAAGAAAAGTTCGACTTTCAAAAAAAACCTCACTTAAAGTCCTTAAAAGAAGTGATTTACTGATTTTCAGTACTTATTACAGAGAAAATGACTCAATACGTTTTTTTTCTTCTGATCCACCATTCGACCAATAATAGATTTGGTACCCAGCCTAGCCAGGCTACCAATCGGTAGGTATCCATCGGTGGCGGCGCCCAAACCAACACAACCAACCACTTCCAGGATCGTAATGTCACGGCAGAAAGCGTCAGTGCAAAACTTCGCCACATAAAGTCTTGATGTGCTTTTAGTTGGCCTTTAATAATGCTTCGCCAGGCCTGCCAGGTAAACCACCACCATAACACGGCTAGCGTGGTAAAAGCCAACTGCGACCACACGCCCCCATTTGCTTTAATAGCCAACAATAAGCCTGCTGGCCCAGAAAGAAAAAGCAGCACAAAAACGTACAGTTTACCCGCACCCCGATGTACGCCGGGATACCGTTTTAGTAGTTCGCCACTAAACTGTGTAAAGCCCGCAAGCAGCAGTAAAATACTCGTAAACACATGCACATAGAAAGCCACCTTCCACCACGAGATATGTATCACCGACTGCTTGATCCGTAAAAATGCTACCCGATCATCAAACCCGAGGTAGGGCCAACTGAGCAAGGCCATCCGGTAGGTAAAGAAGAGTAAAATAGCAAGGAGGAGGTATTTTCCTCCTCTAAGAAGAGTCCTATTTTTATTATTGGCCATTGTTTGTTTTAGCTATTTCGGGCGTCCCCCTTTCTCTGCGTTACAGGGGCGCTACGTTACAGGGCTCTCTGTTCGTTCGGCCAGCTCTCCCGATTAAATCGGATCGCTGTCTGGCACTGTTGTCACCGTGCCACCCTTTCACATCGCTTACGCAATTTAGCTCCTTCAAAAAAGGGGCATATCCGTTAAATTAATGCGGTAGCTCACAATTTTCAAAGCATAGCGCATATATTTACGATTTAACAACCCGCTTTATTCGTAAAACCAGCAAAACGCCCACCATCATGACCCTAAGAATTCTATTCGCATTACTGTGCCTCGCCCTACTTTCCTGCGGAGGCCCTTCTAATCCACCTGCGGATACAACTGCTACTGCGCCACAGACAGAATCAGCCGCACCCGAGGCGACCCGTCCGGCTAAAGAACGACCCAGTAATTCTGCTTCCGCTCATTTTGCCAGCAATGTCCAAGCCATCGGGCCTGCCATGACGGCCAACCAGGAGCTTATGCAGAAAGACCTACAGCAACTAGGGCAAGCCATTACCAACAACGAGTTTCTGGGCTATTACACCGGCACCTTTGGCCCCAACCAAATCACACTTATTCTTGCTGAACAGCAAGGACAGGAACTCCGAGGCTACAGTGTATGTGCAGGCAACTATCGCCCACTCACTGGCCGCATCACCGAACAAAAGTCAGGAGAATATTACGTCTGTGAACTCGCCGAACCCGGAAATGATCCCTATGATGGCACCTTCACCTTTACCATCTATCCGGCCAAGCAGCAACTTCAAGGCGAGTGGAAGCCCTTCCGTGCTAAAGGCAACACGGCGCGTACCTACACACTGACAACCAAGAACTTCCGCTACCAGCCCACTGTTGGCGAGTGGCCGGAAGCTTCCCAACGACTACTGACCGAAGAAGATGTATGGAATTACAACTCGGATGAACTACGCCTCATGCGCAACGAGATTTACGCGCGCCACGGGTACAGTTTTAAGATAAAAGATATGCGCTATTACTTTGAAGAACAGGATTGGTATATGCCTGTGACAACAGATATCCGTCGGGAGCTTACCACCACTGAAATTGCAAACATTGAGCTGATCTACGAATACGAGACGTACTACGATGAGTATTATGATGAATTTGGACGGTAGGGTTTCGGACCACCAAAGGACATCAATGATTTTTAACACATAGACATAGAGATTTATAATCCCCTAACCCCATCTATATGACTATGTGATAAAAACCAAGTACTCTTCATCACATAGACACATAGTTTTTCTTTAATACCACACTTATGTGGTGAAAGACCTCCTGCCTTTAAAACAAGCCACGCCAGCCTTTGGGGCGTTCGCGCTGTACGCGGTAGTATTCGTAATTGAGAGCACCGAAGTGGCTAGCGAAATCAGCATCTTGGGTACTGGTATTAAAGTCTAGCGACTGGGGTTTATTGGCTTGTTGGCGAATCATCAAGTCGTAGAGATAGGCTTTGGCAAAAACTTTGCTACCGGCGGCGGTTTCTACAGGAGCGAGACTCATAACACGGCCGTGGCTATAGATAAAAAACTCAGCGGCCAGCACTTCCTGTTCGCGGTTCATGATGCCGGAGGCAAAACCCCAGCCACGGTGGAGGATATTGTACATGATCCGCTGGAGGCCATGAAACTCAGGCTCCGTGAGGTTACCTTTCATCTTGCGAAACAATTCTGCTATCTTCTCGGGCTTGATGCTTGAAACAGGATAGAGGTCGGCTTCTCTAGCGGTCTCTAATTGGTCGATTAAGGTTTGGGAATAGCGTTCGCGGAGTACCTCGTAGGCATCAGACAAAGGGAGAAAATAATTACTCGTCTCTTCCGTCACCCAACCAGCATCCCTGGGTTGGCTAAACGCATCCAGCTGTAAATCTACTTGCTTGTACTCCTCTGGCAAGGCAGCCCAAAAGGCCTCATTGCGCTTAGTTGATGGAGGATTGACACTGTAGATCGCTAATTCTCGCACAAGCGGTGGCTGCACCAAACCTTGCTGCCCCCAATTCATATCTTTATAAGTCAAAGGCATCACCGATTCGTAATCGCCCTCTACCAGGCCGTCCCATTGACGGGCCATCGCATCCAAGTACCACATGTAACCAAAGACGTTACCGTTGGTAGCATAGTGAACACAACTGTTCCATTTGGTTTTATCAATCTCTTCGCGAGGTATCCGGCGAATCTCCATAATTATTCATTTTCATCCTTCATAACACTCAAACACCGTTCAGGTTTTGAAGTCTACTCAACAATAGCTTAAACGCAGCAAAACTTCAAACTCTAAGTCTACGTGATGGAACACGGATTAAACGGATCAGACGGATCAACGCAGATTTTCCAAAAAAAGAAGGCCGTGATAATCCGTGTTCCATCCTGTCTAACAAGATAGAACACGGATCAAGCGGGTTTAACAAGATTGACACGGTTTTTTATGACAACCAAGTTGAAAGGCATCTGTAAGATTCTTTCCAACAGCTATGCTGTATTACAATCCATAATCCACTCCAAGATAAAAGTACCTCGGCAAAGCCGGATAGAAATACCTTGGTAAATTACTACCAAATCCACTGGCGTTGACTTGTACCATTCCGGCGTAAGCCTGATCGAAAATATTATTACAACCTGCGTATATTTTCAGTCCACGTCCCAGGTTAGGAAAATCATGGGACAGTCGAGTATGTACCACCGAAAAGCCATCTGCCGAAGTCGTATTGGCATCGTCCACCCATTGTTTAGCAGCAACATCCAAGCTGAGGGAAGCGCCCCAACGGTTGGCTTTCCAGCTAAAGTCGCTGCGCCAGCGGTGCGGATGCACGCCGGGGATATCGTTGCCGGAGTAATCGCCATCTAATTCCTGAAAATCTCGAAATCGGTAATCCGCCAAAGTATAATTGGTTTTAAAATGCAGGAAATGATCATTCAGCCACCAACCTTTGGCAAGACGAAACTCGATGCCTTGGTGCCGCGCCGAACCGCCATTAAAAAACAGTACTCGCCCTATCCCATCCTGTCGCTGTACCAGCGCATCTTCCAAATCCATTTGAAACGCGGTGATTTCCAGGTAAAAATTATTGGCATACCATTTCACGCCAACTTCCCGGTTCCAGCCCGTAGCAGGGCTTAACGGTTCACCATTCAGGAAGGAGTTTTCGATGGATGAAGAAGGATCGGGTTGAGAGATGCCCCTATTTACACGGGCGTGCATACTCCAACGTTTATCCGCTGGCTGATAAAAGACACTCAGGCTAGGCAGAAAAACAGGGTCAAAATTAAACTCACGATCCAGATTAACCGCTTGCCAACTGTACAAGGTCTGGCGGAGGTTTCCCTCTACCACGGTCTTCCAATTGTTTCCCCAAAGGGCCGTCCACTGGCTGAAAGCAAAATAATAGAAGCGGTTTTCATTTTGGGAACCGAGTTCATCGCCCTTGGCACCGCCATCGAGTACCTGGAAAGTCGTGATATCGTAATTTTCCAAAAACAACTCGCCCCCGACCTGAAAACTGCCTTTGAGGGCAGGAGCATCGCGAAAGATAAAATTGGTACGTAGGCCATATTGATAGCTGTCTTCGTTGATGATATCGAAAGGGCGCACCTCATCATTGGTACGTCGACCACCGAAAACCGACGAGCGATTGATCAATCTGCCCAGTCCTTTTAGGCTACCGATTTCATGGGTATGTTGTAGTCCCAGCAGGTAGGTCAATTGATCTTCACGTCCATTGACGGATGCCCAATTGAAGGCCGCAGCCGTAGGCTTTTCAGCAAAGTCATTGGCATTAAGAGAGCTAGGAATTTCCGCTTGCAACTGCCGCAGATGTACCAAATACAGGGTTTCATTGGTATAGTTGCTCACTCGCCCAATGATCGTCCCCGAAACTCTTTCATAATCATTATTGTCCCGATAGCCGTCGCTGGCGCTACGTACAACGCTGAGATCTTGCTCCCATTTTCCTGCTCTATTGTGTAAATTCACCCATTCGCGGTTGCGTCCAAAGTCACCGGCGGAGACGCCAAAGCTCGTTGCCCAATTGAGTAAATTCCATTGCTTGCTCACCAGCTGGATACTCCCACCCAAGTTGGCCCCCAGCGCGGCGGGGGCAGGGCCGGTTTGCACGTAAGCCATCTCCAAAAAGCCGCTTTCGATATCCTCAAGGACACTCTCTCCTGCACCGTTGGTAAGCGGTATATCATTCCAGTAGAGACGTACTTGATCCGTAGCAAAAGGCGTCCGAGCACCAATGCCACGCAAGCTCAGCCGTTGGGTATTGAGTGCACCCTGCTGAATCTGCACTCCAGGTAAGCCATCAAAAGCGCGAGCAATATTAATGGCATCCTCTCCCCATAGCGCATCTTGCTCCAGACGCTGCACCGTCGGCGAGTACAGTTCATCATAGTTGATTTTGGCACGTACAATTATTGGATTAATAGGAGCAACATCAGAAGATAACGCTATCGTACTGTTTTCCTGAATACTTCCTACCGTAAGCCTCTGCGAAACAAATCCGAGATACTTAACGTCTACTTCAGCACGCGTATTTGCAGGTACTTCCCAGCTAAAATTACCGTCAATATCCGTTACAACACCTTGCTGAGTATCCTTGACCAACACCAAAGTCGCAAAAGGCAAGGCCTCTCCTGTTTCATACTCTATCACCTTTCCCTCCAACAAGATTACCGAATCTTCTTGTCCTTGAAGGGTGATCAAGATCATTGTTCCGAAAATCGGTAACAGTATTAAACGAAGGTACCTTTGCATGCGTTATTATTGCGCAGAAAATAAATAGCGATTTCTTTAGCCTTCCAAATAGTTGATACACTTAAAGTGAACCATTTTAGTCAACTACTTGGAAACTAACCACGTAGTAGCGGCGTAGCCAAATTGCATTTATTTTCGTGCTGTTCTTAATTCTATTCAAGAGGGCCATTCTGGCTAAGCTAATAAAAAACAAAGATAAGATGACCAAACAGTTTAAGACCAATATCAACTGTAGCAACTGTGTGCGCTCCGTGACTAATTTCCTCAATGAAGTGCCAGGTATAGAAAAATGGACCGTTGACACGGATAATCCTGAGAAAATCCTGACCGTCGAAGGGCAAGCCACCAGCGAAGCGATCATCGAGGCGATAGATGACGCTGGGTTTGATATAGAGGAGAAAGTGGGGGGAACCATATAAGATTAAGGACATATAAGTTTTTTCTTATAATCTCTTAAATGACCTTACATGGTTCAAAATCATAAGCTACACTACCCCAATTTCACCACCCGCTTCGTCTGTATTTGCTGCCCAATTTGCAGGCGCACGAAGTAGGCACCGGACGGTTGCTTGCTCATATCTACTTCCATTCGGTGCCTGCCAGGCGGTAGTGTTCGAGCCGCCAACTGACGGACTACCGCCCCAACGGCATCAAATAACGTAATGCGAACATGCTCCCGCTGGCACTGAAAGCTCAGTGTGAAACCTGCCTGGCAAGGATTGGGAAACGTCCCTACGTTCAAGCCGGGAACGTCCTGCTCTTCGGCACTCACCACCGATTCACAGTTGTTTAAAATAGGCAGATAGGTAAAGTCGTCATACAGCAAATTGCGCACCTGGCTTTCCTCTACCTCAAACCAGTCGAGCAGGATAGAGCCGTAGACATCGCGAAAATCATACTGCATCGGGATACCTTCTGAATTACCGATCTGACCATCAATTTCAGGATTTTCGCCCAAAACCTGAGGGTTCACACAGGCACCAAAAAGCATCAGCGGTGCAGCTGTTCCGTGGTCAGTACCAAAGCTGGCATTGGAACGAATCCGGCGGCCAAACTCACTAAAAGTCATACTCAGCACGCGGTCTTCCAAGCCTAGATTGGCCAGATCCAATTGAAACGAAGTCATAGCCTGTGATACCGCTTTGAGCAGTTGTGCATGCTCACCACCCAGTGGGCCGTCTTCCAACACCTGATTTGCATGGGTATCAAAACCACCCATACTTACCACAAAGACCTTGGTTTGTATTCCTCCACTGATGAGTAAGGCCACATTTTTTAGCTGCCGAGCTAAACGGCTCGTTTCTGGATACACCACCGTATTTGCGCCCAAATTAGCCGCCTCGGTAATCACCTCTCCATAGGCGTTGGTCTGCGCGATGGAATGCCGCAAAAAGGACAACTCATCACCGTAGGGCGTATCGGGTAAAGCGCCTCCTTCCCCTTCCAGCAGTGGATTCAATGAGAATGGATCAAAGACTGTCAGGCTGTAGTTGGCCGCCCAACCTTGGCAGGTTTCGGATACATTGCCGCCCATTGTGATGGCAAAAGGATGCGGATTTTCTTCGTTGGGGTAACCTTCCGGGTAACCATCAAAATAACTATCGAGGTAGCGGCCCAGCCAGCCTGTCGACCACGTTTCTTCGGCTCCCGAGCCCGAATTCCAGATATCCATACTCCGAAAATGGCTGCGATTTTGGTTGGGGTAACCCACCGCTTGCACTACGCCGGCCTTGCCTTCTTCGTAAAGTGAGCGCAAGACACTCAGCCCCGGATGTACGCCTACTGTATCGGTGAGCGACAACACATTCTGCTCTGGAATCATAATATTGCCCCGCACTTGGGCCAGCCCCGCATATTGGTCGAGCGGGATAATCGTATTCAAGCCATCATTGCCACCAATGAGCTGAATCAACACCAAAACTTTATCATTATCAGGATTAACATTGCTAAACAAAGCCGACTTGGCCATTGTCTGCAAAGGCATGCCATTCAGAAAAAAAGGCAAGCTGGCAGCAGTACCCGCTGCCGCTGTTTGAAGGAAATTTCTCCTTTTCATTTTGTAGATAGTTTTTAGGATAAATGAAACTCCGCCATATTAAACAGCCCCACGAATAAATCTTGGAGCTTGCTTTCTACCGCTTGGCGAATGGTTTCATCATCCGGACTTCCGAGGTAGTTGCCGTACTCTAGCGTCCATTCAAAATCGGGCAGACCGGGGATCAAAATTTCCTTGAGTGCCGTCAGTTGACTAGGTTCCAGAGGCTGGGGCAATAGCAACGTGGCTATTTCAGCGATCATCACGTTGGGCTCCAGCGGGTCTTCCAGAGTAGCGATAAACGCCAGTGGGTCCATTCTCAAGGTTACCTCTCCTGGTGTGTAGCCATTGACAACCAGGTTGCGAACGTAGCCGCTGCGTTGTTGCAAGCTGATGGAGTTGATCCAATTGCGGTAAAACAAGGGTTGCTGATAATAAGCCTTCCAGCCCGCTACTTCTGGTATGTCGTAGTAGGCCATATCCATCCTATCCGTCAATTCATGCAGCTGCTGCCAGAGCACGTACTGTTCTTGCCATTCTTCCGGAAAGGCTACGCCACACTGCCGAATCGGGCCGAGCACAAACTGGATGGGATGCTTGATCATTGGCCCCTGATTGAGAATGCTGTAGAAGTGGTTGCTGCACAGCAAGACCTGCAAAACCGGAGCGATCTCGTAATCATTGTCGATCAGCATCTGCGCCAAAGGCAAGATGACCTGCGCCTCCGTCATTTCATCAATCTTGTAGTACACAAACCAGCGGTAAAGCTTGCGGCAGATATGCCGAGCCACCTCGGCTTGCGCAAAGATGATGTCGATAAGGTGAGCATATTCCTCCTCGCCCAAATCGGTAATGACTGTCCCGCCAAAACGCGCAGAAAGCTGCTTGGGCAGCACATCATGGAGTTCAGGCTGAAAAACGGCAGTCAACTCCTCTTCCGGGTCGGTGGTTTGGTAAGCCGTATCCGTCCAGCCGGTGAGTACGCGCGCCATCGCTTCTACATCTTGCTCGGTGAAGGTGGTATAATCACCGGGGCCAGCAAACGGGCCTTTCCCTACCGTGTACAATTCCAGTAGCTCGCGAGCATAATTTTCGTTGGGCGACCCTGCTTCATTTTGGTTGCCGTTCAGGAAACGTAACATGCAAGGGTCGATGGTGATGTCTTTGCACAGTTGCCGAAAATTGCCCCAGGCCTGGCCTCTTATCGTCGTGATATAGCGGTACCAAAAGCGCGGATCATTAACGGAATTATTGATCGCAAAGTGATTGTGCCAAAACAAACACAACTGCTCCCGGATCGATATTTCTTCGTTCAGCAGCAATCCTATTGTCCAGGCTTGCAGGCTGCGGCTGCGGTTGGGCAGCACGTTGCCTTCCTCAGGCAAGGGCGTATCTATCCAGCTTTCTTCCGGTAGCACATTGGGGTCGTCACCTTCCTCTGTATCATAATAGCGGGGTGGTTCCGGCAAGGGCAAATCGGTAAACAATTGGAGGATGGTAGCATCCAGCCCCTGGTCCTGGGCTTGTTGAAGGGTGGCTTTATTGGGACCAAAGGTAGTCCGGCGTAGCAGGTGAGCAGCCTGAGCTTGCTCCCAAACGCCAGTGTATGGCTCCAAATCCGTCGTGACGGCAGAAAAAGTGTTGATCGTTGAATGCTGCTGACGCCCCCTGCGGCCAGCTAGCGCGGTATTACGATCCATGGGCAATGGTTTTTACGGGACAAGCAGGGGAGATTGCTTATCCACTCGTTTTTGGGAAAATGCGTGAGCTATGCTTTTATGTATTACCTAAAAGTAATGCGTCTCCTATGCATACCTCACCGTACTGGGTATTTCGTACAGGGTATAAGGGCTTTGATAAACCTAGCGTGGTGTTACCAAGTACTATATACCTTTTACCTAGTAAAGTGAGATTTTACTTCGTAGCTGCTTCGCGATGATACGGCTTACGTTGCTGCTAATAAGACGTTAAAACAAATCTCACGCAATAGTTGCTAATCGGTGGTACCGACCAGGATCGTTCAGTGGGAAAAAAGAATAACTGTGGGGTAGTTTTCTGCCTACGAAGGCAAAACAAAGCTTGGGTTGTGAAGAATTCAGCAAGGGCAGCTGATTCGGGAGGATAACGTCAATGGGTTGGCGTTTCGTATTACGATCTGGAATAATTTGTGTGTTTTCTTTAAATTAACGAATATATTAAATATTGTATGTGGCTAGCCTGACGTATATCAAAAGAATTATTGTACTTGGGCTTAACTGATAATGCAAACTATTCTACAATAGCAGAAAAAATATTACTGTATTCTAAAGGCTATGGAAGTTTCTTTTCGATAACCCTATACTTCTTGATCTCGTCGGTTCTTTTTTGGCAAACTCGGAGATAAGGGAGTTAAATGACTTATATACCCTACTAATTGAATCACTGAACTTGTAATAGCTGTTTTTCCATGCTTATCTTCTTGCTCAATTTCAGGTCTATTTTCACCATGTCGCAAAGCAATTGGTCCTAGGTTAACAGATTGGTATTCATCTTTTTTTAATTGTTCAATCTTTTCTTTCTCAAATGCTCCTATAACCTTTGTCTTAGCTGTAATTAGTAGGCTTGTTATAATAAGTGGCAGTACCCCCCGATTGTTTTTAAGTTTACCATTACTGAAATATGTTCTGCCTACCCCATTTATTTTCCAATCTTTCCGTTTTAGAAGGTCAAAATCTAACCACGGCCGCTCTAAATCTAATTTAAACAAGTGCATTGTAACTTTTTGCAAATTATTTTCTTCAGAAGAATTAGACGCCAATATAGGGCGCCCTCTATCATCTAGAGTAACCCAATTTAGGCCACCGCCCTCCATTGTCAAAAATGCATTTTCTGACTCCTCATCTTTTTCCAATGTGATCTCTGTTAAATTACTGGAATCCTGAATCAAGTCAGTCCAACTCTGAGGCACTGCATTGATTAAATACCAATCCTGAGGCACACCTCCCATTCCTTGAAGCTTTGCTACTCCAAACTTATTTTGAGCATTACTGATCATTCTAGTCGTAAATTCATTTTCTGACCATGCAGAATTTACCAGTAAATCCCATTGGGACATTAAGCTTCCATTACTATCTGTAAAAGTCGGCTTGAGTTGAGGTATGGGGTCAGATAACTCGAATAATTTGTAGGCCGCTTGATAGCCTCCTCCTGGATTCGAAGAAGAATGTGCATCTGCATAATCTTCAAGCTCTATTATTTTGGGGATGGTATTAAACTGTACAAAAGTTTCAACTCTTTGAACAGGACCAGCAGAGCGTTCACTAGCATCCATAGCCATGCCTCTAGGCCTAGGCTCATTTTCCTTATTTTGTTTGGTGACCAAGAGTTGATCAGAAACTTGGTTGCTAAAAGCCTTAATGAAATCCATAAGCAAAAATGTTCATGAGACACTAATTAAAACAACTAACCCTCTATTAATAAATTTCTTAAAGAGAGTTAGTTGTTTTTTAAATCCATTTAGCCTATTTAGGTGAAGACGGCGTTAGGCGGCTCACCCAACCAATGATTTGCATTCCGGGTATTTTTATTTCCCCATTCTGAAAATCAGCGTTGAATGCAGAAGAACCACTCTTATGATCGTAGGAAGCAGTTCCAGTGGCGAACGGCCCGTAGCTAACAGAAGCTTTACCCGAAACTGCCCGACTGATGATTTCCTTATCTTCATGACTCCAATCTGCTTTTATCCTAATATCTTTTGCCACAATAAAGGCCACAGGATACATTGGAATATACCCACCTGCGTTACTGGAGTCTATCTTTCCATTAGATATGGAGCCTTTATCAGGAGAAATATTATTAGACCAATTACCTAATCTAAAAATAGACTCGGAAAACCAAGGGCGAATAATATCCACTTTGGCAATATTTGCAGTAATCTCTACACTATTCTTATCGGTACTGCTATTTTCCTTTTCAAATTTACCCTCTGCACTAGCTTTCACTTTCCAGAGACCATAATTAACACCTCCTCCAACAGAAAAGCTATTGCTGCTATAGCTAGAACGTTTTTTGGTATCACTGCCACTGATTTTCAATTCGGTAAAATTAGGCCCGCCTTCTGCCCAGTTAGAAGGCACAGCATAAGTAGTATAGTAATCGCCAAGATCTGCATTATCAATCTGCTTCGACTTTTTCAAGGCATCCTGCGCACGAGTCAAAGCTTTGCGAATACCAGAATTGGTCGTTGTTCTAAGAATTTCAAGCGCACGCTCCACATGTTTTCCATTTCCTGCCACTAAATCATCTTGTGCACCACTGATCGCGTTACTCAACATCATGGAGTTTACCTGCCATTGACGCTCAGCATCTTTAATCGCTTTTTCATCACCAGAATCTAAAACCTCAAGATAACTATTATATGCCGCAGTATAGGCCATAGTCGCATCGGTATACTTGCGAAGGTTTGCTTTGTACTTTTGGTATGCAGGGCTAAGGTCTGGTTCTGGTTCTGCATCCTCATCAAATGGGTCTTTTACTAAAACATTGAGAAAATCGAAAGCCTTGTCGTACATTTTCTCGGCCTTAGGGTCAGTCTCAGCAGTTGAATTTGCCCCTTCTAATACATTCGCATAATGCTCACTGAGTTTGGCGCCGCTATTTTCCCACTCCAGCGACATAGGAGATACTTTGTCAACTAGTAGAGAAAATTGAGCAGTAGATCTACGACTACCTTGTGGATTTGAGGGGGTACGTGCATCATCAAAGTCCTCTGGATTGATTGCTCCATTTTTCATAAAATGGATGAAAGTTTCCTCCGCCGTAAAGGGGTTTTTACTTGCAGCCCCTGTAGTAGGTGTGTAGGTGATCGCATCAAATAGCCGATCATAGATACTCTCTAGGAGTTGTTTTTCCTGTTCAGGTGTCATATTTTAATATTTTAGACATTATAAATAACCCAATCATATATAATATACAATTGACCAAATTTCAATCAAAACAAATATAATTCAACCATTTTCGGCAAAACAGACAAAAACACTGCCANNCCCCGGTAAAACAGACAAAAACACCGGTAAAACGGACACCCTCAAAATATTACACTGTTATGCGTTTATCGCCGTAGATATTCTTTGGGGCAAACCCCAAAAAAAGACAGAAAATTATTCCGAAAAGAATCGACGTCCTTATATCCTACCTCGCGTGCTACCTGGGTGATCGTTTTGTATTTGCGATTAAAAATCAATTGTTGAGCATGATGCAAACGCACTTGCCGCACAAATTGACTTGGGCCGACACCTAATAGCTGTTTCACTCGCCGCCGCATCTGCCGCTCACTAATAGCAAGATCATAAGCCAGTTGCTTAACGGTATACTTATT
>NZ_JBOEFX010000011.1:0-17621 GCF_050633125.1 Lewinella sp. | reverse complement strand
GATGGTCACCAGAGCGATCAACAAGGCAATACCTGCTGCCAGGCCAAACATCATCCACGGTAGATCAATACGATAGGTAAAATTATCTAGCCAGCCTTCCAGAAAATAGCTCCCCAGGGGTACTGCGATTAATCCACCAACTAGGATAATCCACACAAACTCTTGTGACAATAGCAGCCACAATTGGCTCACCGATGCGCCCAGTATTTTGCGGATGCTTATTTCTTTAGCCCTGCGCTCTGCCAGATATACAGCCAAGCCCAGCAGGCCCAGTGCCGATAGGAAAATGGCGAGCCCTGCAAAAAGCAAAGCTACCGTACCTATAAAATTGGTGCCACTGAACTTATTTGAATACTCTTCTTCTACAAATTCGTAGTTGAAGGGAGTTGCGGGGTCGTGGGCTTCAAAGATATTTTTCAGGCTGGCCAGGGCCTGCTCCGTAGGTTGATCGGGGCGTAGGCGAATAAAAACAACACTAAACCACTCTGGCATATTCACAAAAATAGTAGGTCGGACAGGTTCGAATGGTGTTTCCATAATCACGTCTTTTACCACGCCTACTACTTGAAAAGGAGCTTCATCCCAAATAATCTGAGTACTCAGTGGATCTTCCAGCCCCATCCGTTTCACCGCTGCCTCGTTCAAAACAAAAGCCGAGGTATCTGCTCCGGCATAATCCCGGAATGGTCGCCCCTCTATTAATTGAAGGTCAATAGTTTCAAAATAGTCCGGTCCGGTCGCCACGAAAGCTACTCCCAGATTATCATCTACCGCTTTTCCAGGCCAACTGATATTGCTCATGTTTGACCATACAGAGGTGATAGGGCTGCCTGATCCCGTTACATTTTCTACCATATTCGAGGCCAACAATTCCCTTTTGATGGTAGCAAAGTTTTCATTAATACCCGGTGTATTCATCACACTTACCAGACGTTCCTGGTTATAACCTTTATCTCTTTCCTGGGCATATTCAACTTGCTGGTGCACGACCAGGCTGCCCGCAATCAACGCAATAGATACGGCAAACTGAGTCCCCACCAACATTCGGCGGCTCCAACTATTACGCCCACGCGAGACTTGATACGTTTTTTGTAATACTTCTTTTGCTTGGTAACGAGTCAAAAAGAATGCGGGGTAGCTACCAGCAAGTAGCGTACTAAATGACAACACCGCCAGAACAACACCCCAAAACACAGGCGACCGCCACGGCAAACTAATGCTTTCGCTGACCAACAAACTAAAATAAGGCAAGAGCAATTGTACTAAAATCAAAGACAATGCAAAAGCTAACATGACCGTAAAAGCCGCCTCTCCCAAAAACTGCGCCATAAGGCCGGTACGGCGGGCACCAATGGCCTTACGAACACCTACTTCCTTACTACGCTTTTCTGCCCGAGCAGTAGAGATGTTTACAAAATTGATACAAGCAATCAACAGCACCAGCAAGCCAATAATTCCGAATAACTTAACATAACGAATCAATCCGGTAGTAGCTTTTCCATCTACGAATTCACCATAAAGGTGCCAATCCTGTAAAGCATGGACGGTAAAAAGAGAAGTATTGTTAGAACTATGGGCTGTTAATACCTCGCGATGCTGGGCTTCTATCTTAGCAATATCTGCAGTGGGCTTCAGTTTAAAATAAATCTGAAAAGAATTATTGTCCCAACTCTCTTTAGCTTCCGCTACCCAAGGCTCCCTTTGTTCTTTCAGGCTGAAAGGCAAAAGAAAGTCGAATGCTATACTTGATTGCTCAGGAATATCTTGAATGACGCCTGTCACCTGCAAACTCACGGTATTGTCAAGGGAAATAGTTTGGCCCAGCGGGTCTTCTTCTCCAAACAGGGTTTCAGCAACAGACTCGCTAATTACAATCTGATTAGGGGCTGCCAAAGCCGTGGCTACATCTCCTTTGAGTAAAGAGAAACTGAATATGTGTAAAAAGTCCTGCTCTGCGTAAATACCTGCTCTCAGCAGACGTTGTTCTCCCCTTACAAGGCTATAGTTTGCGCCCCAATCCGTTGCTGCAGCATAGGCAATACCTGGGGTCTCTTCACGCAACACCTGAACTAACGGCAAGCAAAGTGCACTAAAAACAGACGCTTCGCCATCTTTAGGGGTATACTCCTGCATCCCCCGATAAATCAACTCACTATCCGTATAAATACGATCATACTGCCAGTGATGCTGTACCCACAAACCACTTAGAATAGCGACAGTCAATCCCACCGACAACCCCATAATGTTAATCGTGCTATAGCCTTTGTTCTTCCAAAGCTGACGCCAAGCGGATTTTAGGATAATTTGTAGCATATCGGGGTGTGTTTTTTGTGGAAAAGTGTAAACGTGTAAGGGTGTAAGGGTGTAAGTGATCGTTTTCATAGAATCACCACTTTGCGGTTAATATTATTAGGTTGCGCGAGCTTTAGTCCGCTCTTTTTTTGCATGAACCCTAGAGCGGACTAAAGCCCGTGAAACCTGGTACTAGTGGTCTGTCAACCCTTACACTCATCCAACCTCTACACCAGTCTAAAGATATTGCTGCACGATGTTCTCGGTCACCACCTGACCATCAAGCATCCGGATGATGCGGTTGCCGAATTCAGCACAGTATTGCGAGTGGGTCACCATAATGATGGTCGCTCCTTCCTGGTTAAGTTTTACGAGGGTTTTCATTACGTCGTCGCCATTGTTACTATCGAGGTTACCGGTAGGTTCATCCGCAAGAATCAACTTTGGGTTGTTGATGATTGCACGCCCTACAGCTACCCTTTGCTGTTGCCCGCCTGAGAGTTGTTGAGGAAAGTGATTGCGGCGGTGCATCATGTTCATTTTTTCCAGTACCTCTTCTACACGTTCTTTACGTTCGGCACTTCCTACTTTAGTATAAATAAGAGGAAGCTCTACGTTTTCAAAAACCGTCAATTCATCAATCAGATTGAAGCTTTGAAAAATGAACCCGATGTTGTTTTTCCGTAGATCAGAACGTTGCCGCTCCGAGTAGTTGGAAACTTCGTGTTCCAGGAAGTTGTACTTCCCACCCGAAGGGTTGTCAATCATTCCGAGGATATTCATCAGGGTAGATTTCCCACACCCGGAAGGGCCCATAATGGAGACAAATTCTCCAGCTTTGATTTCGATGCTTACTTCATTCAGCGCCGTTGTTTCCACCTCGTCGGTGCGATAGACTTTGGTTAGGTTTTCCGTTTTTATCATTGTTGTTTGTTTTAGTTTTCGGCCTTCGGCCTTTTGCGGAGGGCTAAGGGCTTAGGGGCGGAGGGCTTTGGGTCTAGTAAGAGGTTGGCTTTCCCATATTAGTCCACCGTTATTGTTTTGATTATTTATTTAATGCTTTTCGGAAGTTTTGGATTTTTCGGCAAAGGATATCTAAACGTTCATAGCAGCTTTCTTTCTCTTCTGTATTCAAATATCCTCTTCGTTGGCAAATGATGACGATATTGGCGCACTCAAAGGCAGATCGGCGAGCATATTTTAGAAATCTTCTAAATTCTTTGTCCGAATCATCGCCCGATCCCTCTGCGATATTATTGCTGATACTAAGGGTTGCGCCTCTCAACTGTTCAGCAAAACGAAAAGACTTTCTTTTTTCAAGCGTATCTGCCAAGTTAAACAGGTCATCGCCCACAGCAACCGCCTCCTGCCAAATGTGTAAGCTCTCGAATCGAAAATGTCTACTCATTATCTTATTTTTTCTATATCAACTCAAAGCCCTTTGCCCTTTGCAAAAAAAAGCCCTAAGCCCTTAATTAAGCACCAACTCCTCCTTGTCCCCATAATTCTCATAACTAGAGACAATGACGATTTCTCCGGGCTGCAAGCCCTCTATGAGTTCGTAATAGTTAGGATTCTGACGACCTACGGTAATATTACGTTTCCGCGCTACCCCGGCAGCTGGGTCAAGTACGTACACCCAATTCCCACCAGTGCTTTGATAGTAGCCGCCTTTGGCCAATAGCATCGCTTGGGTATCATCACTCAGCGATAGTTTTAGCGAAATGGTCTGTCCGCGTTTGATCCGTTCAGGGCGTTCGCCTACAAAAATCAGGTCAACCGCAAAAGAACCATTCGTAACCTCAGGGTAAATCTTATTGATCCGCAAGGTGTAGGTTTGCCCTTCCATCAGGAAAGTGCCTTCTTGCTGTGGGAAAATCCTGTTTATATAAAATTCGTCAATATTAGCTCGAATTTTAAACTGCTCTAATACATCAATCTGAGCAATCCTGTTTCCTCTGATAATCAGCTGACCAACTTCGGTATCAAGCGACGAAATCTGACCATCGATCGGTGCTTTGATGATTAGGTTCTCCAAACTATTCCGAGCGAAGTTCAGGTTGCGTTGCATCAAATCAAGAGTCGAAGCCATCTGATTTTCTTGCATCACTTGAAAGAGTGAATCTTTTTCAATCGTATTTGACAATAGGAGTTGGCGGCGCTTGAGGTGCTCAAATTCGTCACGTGTATCCTCAAATTCTACTTGAGAAATCACCTTGTCTGTGTACAAATCTTGGTTCCGACGATTCCTTTTTTCGATAAGGTCCATTCGAAACTGTACATCTAGGGCCTGATCTTTCAAACTCAAACTTTGCTGATCCATCAAGATACTCGTCTGCCGAATATCGTTGATTTGATTCACTATTTGAGCTTCCTGGTTCAGTACATTAAGCTGTAATTCGAGGTTAGACAAACGCAAAATTTGCTGTCCTTTTTTCACCATCGAACCATTCTCTACAAACACTTCCTCTACCCGGCCACCTTCTATGGCATCCAGATAAACCGTCTTGATCGGTTCTACTACGCCAAACAAGGTGATGTATTCCTTAAAAACACCACGCTGAACGGTGTCTAACAACAATCGTTCCTTTTCGACATTGAGCCTGCTCGTACCAGCATCTTTATATATGGTAGCGATTAGTACCGATGCCAAAGCTAGTCCTACAGCTATTAAGGTAAGTCGTTGCCAAGTCCAGGTTTTCTTTTCTATTTTGCGATCCATGGTTTTCAGTTAAAATCGTGTCGGCCCGGTAGTAGGGTTTTAAGGGGTCTATACGAGTGAAAAATGCTTTGGTCGGGTGACGACATTTCACTACCGGGCGACACGTCTATAGCAAACAGTATATTAAACTCTCTTTATTTAAGGCAAGGGCTGTGCCACAAAAGATAAGCACTGAAAATCAAAGACTTACCTTACGCAAACCTTCCAGAAGGTGAAAATAATTGTGCAATACTGGACAACAACTGTTCAAAAATGAACACTCTTGTGCAACTTTAAGCATTCGTCTTGTATCTTTAGAGCGTATTCTTTTCACCAAGGTCATTTTCACTTCATGAGTAAACAAGTTGCCCGTATTCTCATCATTGACGACGAGGAAGATATCCTTTTAAGCTTACGTCTATTACTATCACGGCATTTTAGTGAAGTCGTTACCGAAAGTAACCCTTACCAGTTGCCTCGCCTCTTACGAGGCAAGCCCTTTGATCTCGTGATGTTGGATATGAATTTCCGTACGGGCGATACTTCCGGGAATGAAGGAATGCGTTGGTTAGAAAAGATAACAGAGCTTTCGCCCGAAACCGGAGTGATTATGATGACCGCCTATGCTGACGTAAAAACAGCCGTTGAAGCCGTAAAAGTGGGTGCGATAGATTTCCTGGAAAAACCTTGGCGCAATGAACGTTTACTCACTACTATAAAAGCAGGGATAGAGCTAAGCCAATCTCGTAAAAAAGTCCAACAACTCACCGATCAGCAGCAAATGCTTGCCAATGATTTGGAACAACCCTTTGGTGAAATCATCGGTAAATCACCAGCTATGCAACGCGTGTTCACCTTGGTTGAAAAAGTAGCCAAAACCGACGCGAATGTCCTCATTTTAGGTGAAAATGGAACAGGTAAAGAAGTAATCGCCAGAGCAATTCACAGGCAATCTCTCCGCAAGGAGAAGGTCTTTATCACGGTAGATTTGGGTGCTATCCCCGAAAGTTTATTTGAAAGTGAGCTCTTCGGCCATAAAAAAGGCGCTTTTACAGATGCAAAAACTGATCGAGCGGGTCGTTTTGAAGTAGCCTCCACCGGCACCCTCTTCCTGGATGAAATAGGTAACCTGTCTCAGCCGCTACAATCCAAATTATTGAGCGCGTTACAAACTCGGCAAGTAACACGAGTAGGCGCCAATGACCCAATAGATATCGATATTCGGCTGATCAGCGCCACCAATATGCCGCTATACGATATGATTAGCGAAGGTAGCTTTCGCCAAGATGTATTGTATCGTATAAATACCGTAGAAATTAAACTGCCACCATTACGTGAGCGCCAGGAAGATATTCCTCTTCTAGTGGAGTACTTCCTCGGGGAATATGCCCGTAAATACCAGAAAGAGAATTTGGAGATCGCTAAAGCAGCCTATCCGCTTCTTCGCTCCTACGCCTGGCCAGGAAACATACGGGAGTTACGTCATGCCGTAGAGCGAGCCGTCATTTTGGCGGACGGAAATCAGCTCACAGCAAATGACTTTATCCTCCAGCCACCAAGCGCTAATAGTAAAAGCAAGGGAGAACCTCACACCGTTAACTTGGAAGAGTTAGAACGCTGGGCTGTACAAAAAGCACTCACAAAAAATGCAGGTAACATCAGCAAGGCGGCTGAAGAGTTAGGGCTGACACGAGCCGCACTTTACCGGCGCATGGCGAAATACGAATTATGACCATTTTGTTTTATTTTAAAAATAAACAAATAAAAATTATCTATTTTTAGATAATTCCCCTATATTCGCTTTCGAGTATTGATGACTATATACTCACTATCAGCGGTAATTAATCTTGCTTGGTCGGCAAGAAGTCTCATCGGTTTTTTTTACGCAATGTTGGCCTCTTTCGGTTCTACCGGGAGAGGGTGTGATAGCGTGTCTCCAGCCTTCATTTCAGGCTGAAGATGTGTGGTGAACCGGACTGGGATTCTAATCCAGTTATTAAGGGTGGGCCCGCCGTGCGGACTATCGCTCACACTCACTTAAACATTACTGCCCCAGTACTATTTTAAGCCAATCTCAAGCCACCACTTTCCATTTCTTCCACTATCTTCGTGCAAAAGAATACTGCTTGGCTACTTCCGTTCCCAAAATCCTCATTATCCGCTTCTCCTCTATTGGAGATATTGTACTCACAACACCCGTCATTCGTTGTTTGAAACAACAACTTGGCGCGGAAGTCCATTTTCTTACCAAGGCTTCCTTTGCCGGAGTACTTAAAGCCAATCCCTATCTCAGCAAAATTTGGACAATTGATAAAAAGGTAAGCGAAATACTTCCTGATCTCCGTGCAGAAAATTTTTCTGCTATTGTAGACCTCCATAGCAATCTCCGCTCTCGCCGTCTTCGATTAGGGCTTTTAGGCGTTCGTGGCTATATCTTTAGTAAGCTAAATTGGCAAAAATGGCTACTTACCCGTTGGAAGGTCAATCGTATGCCAGACCTCCATATTGTAGACCGATACTTAGCCGCAGCAGCGCCACTTGGCATTAACAATGATAAAAAAGGATTAGACCACTTTATTCCTGAAGAAGACAAGGTTAACCCTGATGTGTATGGTATTGCCACACCTTTTGTAGCACTAGTAATAGGAGCAGCACATGCGACCAAACGTCTCCCTATGGAAAAATTAAGGGAACTCTGTCAAGCGTTACCTATTCCTGTTGTGCTACTCGGTGGCCCTGATGATAAAGAGACCGGCCTACAAATAGCAGACAAACTGGATCATGTCCATAACTTATGCGGTAAGTTACGGCTGCACCAATCTGCTGACATGCTGCGACAAGCAGAGGTTGTTATATCACATGATACCGGATTAATGCACATGGCAGCAGCTCTTTACAAACCAATTGTCTCCATTTGGGGAAATACCGTCCCTGATTTTGGTATGTACCCTTACTTACCAGGTCAGCCTGCATTGAATATTTCTTTTGAAGTACCAGCACTTTCTTGTCGGCCATGTTCTAAAATCGGCTATGACAGTTGCCCTAAAGGACACTTTAAGTGTATGAAACTCCAGCAGATACAGGCTATTGCCCAACATGCCATAGAAAAAATGACACCCTAAGAATGACTAATTATATGTCATCTACCCGCATTATTCCAATAAGATTGTTGGTCATCAACGGTATTTGCACTATTGTTGTCTTTGCTTTAGCTAAAAAGATTTATCTTTCGGCTTAGAGCAAATAAATTACGCTAATCTTGAAAAATCCTTCTATGAAGCTCAGCAGACTTTTACCCATTTTAGTACTGCTCTTTTGCTGGCAAGGCCTCTCTGCCCAAGATGTACACTACACATTATTCGACTATTCCCCCTTACGCAGCAACCCTGCATTAACAGGAGCCTTTGAAGGTTCTGTGCGTATTGGCGGCATTTACCGTAGCCAATGGTTTACAGTAGGTGATGCTACGGAATTTGGAACCCCCTCCTTTTATGCTGACGCGCCGATTATTCGTGGCTTCAGAGAACAAGACTGGATCGGGGTAGGATTATTTGTAATGAGTGACAAATACGGCAGAAATGACCTTCAGACCTCTGGCGGGCAACTCTCAGCAAGCTACCATCTGGCTAATAAAAAAAGAACTAGTATTCTTACTTTAGGTGCACAATATGGTCGGATGCAGCGCAGTATCAACTACAACAGTCCTATCTACGAACAAATCATTGCTATTAATTCAGGTGGTCTTGGTTTACCTCCTGCCGATGGCGAATTTGGCCAGACCCAGGAAGAAATGACGGACTTTACCGACATTAACGTTGGTCTTCTTTATCGCGCCAAAATCGACAAAATTTCTAGCATAGAGATTGGGTTGGCCGGCCTTCACCTCAATACGGATGACAATGCCTTGTTGACCGCAGGAGGGCTACCTAGTAAGCGGGAGATAACCGCTATTGGACATGCCATCTACGAAAGAGAACTTGATAACGATTGGAGTATCAACCCTAAGTTATTCTGGCAAACCACCGAAGCTGGCGGTAATGAAATCCAAGTTCAAGCTTGGGCCGGTAAACAAATGAATGCTGATTTCAAAATCAACTTCGGCCTTGGTTACCGTGCTGGTGATGCTGCCAATATTCTTTTTGGTATCGACTACAAAGACTTGCGTGCAGCGCTTGCTTATGACTTGACAGTAAGCAGTGCCAATTCTATCACCAACTACCAAGGTGGCTTTGAATTAGGTGCTTATTACATCATCAAGATTTACAAGCAACCCGAGTTGCCACCGACCATTTTGTGTCCTCGCTTCTAATTGCGCGTCTTAAAGTGGAGCAGCTACACCCTAAACAAGCTGCAAAAACGTTTTACTACTATTACAAAAAGTCAAGCTTTCGAGCTATGAAGAATATTTTTAGCCTGATTTGTTGTCTTGTGCTGAGTACTGCTTTTCTCTCCGCACAACCTATTGGAACCTCTTCCTACGAAACCATGCTGGAACTCGGGGAAACGGCAATGGCCAGTAATGATTATTACCGTGCCTTGGAACAGTATGAACTGGCCTATGAAGAGCGCGAGGATGAAGAACTCATCCCTATTCTTGCTGAACTTAACTATCAATTGCGGGATTATCGCCAGGCAGAACGCTGGTACAAGCGCTTATTGCGCCGCGATACCGAAAACGAGTTCATTGAGCAACGCTACAAGTATGGTCGCACCCTCAAAATGCAGGGTAAGTACGATGAAGCCATGCAAGAATTCCAACAATACTTGGACGCCGGTACTGATGCCGAAAAAAAGCGTTTAGCGCAAATGGAACTAGCAGGCGCAGAACTAGGTATGTCTCTACCAGGAAATGCCCAGGGAGTAGCAGTGGAAGCACTGGATCGTAAAAAAATCAATACTCCCGTGTCTCAGTACACGCCTGCACTAAGCCCTTCTGGCCGCACCCTTTACTATGCATCCTGGGTGGGTAAAAGCGTAGGGAAAGAAATAATTGAAGTAGATGACCAAGATGATCCCGAAAAATTCGCGCGTATCTTCCAGTCACAGATTACTGTAGAAAAAAACCGTGAGGGCGTAGAGGTGGTGGAATATCAAGATCCTGAACCACTGGGCGTAGAAATCAACCGTCCAGGATACCACAGTGCCAATGTATCCCTTTCACCAGATGGTCGCCGGATGTTTTTCAATCGGATTGTATTGACAGGTAATGTACCTTCAGAATCAAAAATCTACCTCAGTGAGGGCGGTGACGGCGCTTGGAAAAGTGCAAACGAAGTCGTAGGTGTCAATGGTGATTACCTGGCCTTACAGCCTTCTGTTGGTGAACTTTACGGCAAAGAAGTACTCTTCTTTGTAAGTAATATGGATGGTGGCGAAGGCGGCATGGATATCTACTATGCTACTCATCAAGGAGAAGGTGTATATGGTGATCCTGTAAACCTTGGCCCTGGTATCAACACCCCTGCTGATGAAATGACGCCATACTGGTTTGATGGTACCCTTTACTTCAGTTCTGATGGCTACCCATCTTTGGGTGGTTTAGATATCTTCTATGCTGTTTGGAATGGCACAGAATGGTCGGAGCCCAACAACATGGGTAAAGCCTACAATACGGAAGCAGACGAAATGTCTTTCCGGCTTTACGACGAAGGGTACAAAGGCTTCTTTACCTCTAATCGCCCGGAAGGACGTTCTGTACGTGGTAAAACTTGTTGTGACGACATTTACGGATTTGCTATCGCTCGCCAATTCGTTGACTTGGTAGTAGGTGTGTTCAATGAAATTGACGAAGCACAGAAAATGCCCAAGCGCGAGCCCCTCAAAGGAGCAACCGTCCAATTGATCGACAATGGTCTAGCTGCTGGAGCAGAAGGAACACAGTCCCTTACCATGAATAGTGGTAACCGCTTTGATTATGGCCTCAACTTTGAACGTTCTTACACGGTCATTGCTAGCCATCCAGACTTCTTCCCAGATACAACAACTTTCACAACGATGGGCGTTGTAGATAGCAAAACTTTCGAGGAGCGTTTCTTTCTCAAGCCTCGTCCGAGAGAGCCGGAATACGAAACAGTGGTCACCAATCAGCCTATTGTAATGGAAAATATCCTTTACGATTTTGATGATGACCGCATCACACCTTCCGCAGAAATCGACCTTACCTTGATCTACGAGATCATGACGCAGTATCCTGATATGAAAATTGAATTAGGATCACACACAGATTCACGTGGTGAAGACAACTACAATAAAGATCTTAGTCAGCGCCGGGCAGATTCTGCACGCCGTTGGTTGATGCGCAAAGGCATTGATCGTTCACGTATTGTGCCTCAAGGATACGGTGAAACTGTACCACAAACAGTAACTGCAAAAGTAGCAGGACAGTTTCCTTACCTAAAGGAAGGCGACCTTCTCACTGAGGAATACATTCTCGCACTTCCTAACGAAGAGCAGCAAGAAGAAGCGTTCCAGCTTAATCGTCGGACAGAGTTTAAAATCCTTGAAGGTCCAACCAGTATCGAGATTAAAACTACCCGCCTCAAAAAGCAGGATGAGAATGATCGCGGAAGCAATATTGGTACTCAGGTAGAACAAAATGACCCTATAAAAATTTCTCAGATGTCTACCCTCTACGGGCAAACGAACCTGAAGAATGTACCAGTCATGCAGTTCACTGAGCGCACGAAAAAAATTGGTGTTGTAAAGAAAGGCGAGAAGCGCACCTTCAGTTACACTTTTACCAACCGTGGTGATACAGATTTGATTATCGACCTTATTTCTGCCTGTGATTGTACCGCAACCAATCAGGACGATCTGGTCGGTAAGCGTTTCAAGCCAGGTATGTCTGGAACAATTGAAGTTGTTTTTGACAGTGCCGATAAAGACGAAGACGAAACCATTGATATCGACATCTACCTTCGTAATAACGATAACCAAGGTAATCCCATCGTAGAAATGTTGAACTACAGCTTTGGCCTGAAGCTCTAAATCCCTTCGGGTTTATTGCAACGACAAAAGCCTTTTCCTTGACAGGAAAAGGCTTTTGTCGTTTAGTACAGAATGAAAAGTCAGCATAAAAAACATAAAGACCAGTTAACCAATTAATTGGTTTTTATGTTTTCCGCCTCCCTGAACAACCTTCATCTTTCCAAGGCAATCATCGCTCAAACACCAATCGCTCGCGTGCTGGCACTTCCTCGGATTTACGATACAACGATAACTCAAAGTACTCGCCCTTACTCCATTCTTCTATGCCTTCCGTATAAAACGGGCTTCCCACATTACCTGAAGAACCTCCTGGCAATACTCCCCAGGCTCGCAAGGGCTTTTCTAAAGAAACCACCATACGCCAAGAAGGTCCAAAGCTGCTGGATAGTGCATTTGGCGTTTCTCTTGCGCCGTCTGAATGAATTAAACCAGAGTCAAAACCAGGAATCCGCGCCAGGTGCCGAATACGTGTACCCCGATGCTCACTCCAGGTTGTTCCCGCATCAATGATGGGCAAAACAGCAGTCATAGCTTGTTGGTAAGCTTGTAGAATGAGGTCTTGCGCTGTTTCCTGCACTTCACTAGCTTGATGGTCGAAAATTAAGTCGTCAGGATTGTCCCGTAGTAGCTCGAGAAAGCGCCATGTTTCCGGAAATAGTACCGGACGATCTTCTGAATTAAGGGCATACACCTCATCAAAGGTCAGTTTATACAAGCTATCTATCCAGCTGTCAAATACAATAGGGGCTTGGGCTTCCGCCCGGTAGACAAAATCCCACTCTTTCAATAAATCAATCCCTCTTTTAGAAAGCCCTTCCCTTTGAGAACTAGCCGCAAGTGCCGCTAACAAGATTGGCATTGCCTCTTCCGCCCGCAGAGAATGAGCATCGTACTGCAGCGCCATCATGTCCTCCGGGCGAGCGTCTTGAACGCCTTCCAAGTGACGATTGATATAACGTCCTCGGTAATCATCGAAACTTCCTAAATAATAATAAGGATAACTCAAATCAGTAGATCTCTGGTTCGCCGAAGCTACAAATTGCCGTTCAGGGTTAATATCTCGGGGAATCTCACTGTAGGGAATAAATCCTGGCCAAGCATTTTCAGAACGACTACCATCCTGTACAAAACGGCCTTGTTCTGGTCGTCGGGCGGGAAAATGCCCCGTAACCGTTAGTGCAATATCATTATCCTGATTGGCATAAACCACATTTGAACCTGGATTATCAAAAGCCCGCAACGCTGAAATGTAACCATCCAGATCTGTAGCACTAGCTAAATTAAGGAATACTTCTACATTATCAGAATTTTCGTCAAAGGGAGCATCATGTGCTGCCCAACGCAGTGCCAAATTGTAGTACTCGTCCTCTGGTTGATCATAGACCACTGGTCCGAAGATAGTCCAAGGAGTTTCAACAATCGTTAGCTGATCCATTCCACGTACCTTGATCGTATCCTTAACCCAATCAACAGCAGTCGCCTCACCATCCAACCAATAATGCGTACGAGTAGTGTCCGTCCAATTGATTCTATACCAATCAGCAACATCTTGCCCTACATTGGTAATTCCCCAGGCAGTCGCCTCATTAAAACCAATAAGAATGCTAGGTAACGACGGCAAAGAAACACCATAAATATTGTGCTCCCCATATACCAGATGAACCTCGTACCAGATAGAAGGGAGCGTAAGACTTAAATGAGGGTCATTACTCAAAAGCGGCACCCCACTGGCTGTTTTACTACCAGATAAAGCCCAATTGTTACTACCAATACCTTCTGGTGATTGAGATAACTCAGGGAAAGAAAGCGTCCCTATTCTTTCTCCAGCTAAATCTTTGGAGGTATCCTTTACCTGATTTAACCAAGGGGTTGATGCTATAACCGGTGACTGTGCTGAATTGTGTGCTGGATATAAATGCTGGAAAAGGCTATCGCCCAATAAGGCCCGCGCATTGGTAGTGGCAAGATCCCTGTTACGAAAACAAAGTGTCTCTGCCATACTTTTGGAAAACAACGCACTTTTTAAAGGTGTCCATAATTCGGGAGCAAAACCAAGCAGTTTAAACTCAACGGGATAATTCTTAGGCGCCAATTGAGTAATATAAGCATTGGCCCCATCACAATAAGCAGCGATAGCTGCTGCTGTCTCCGGGTTTTGCTGCCAAGCCTCGGCTGTTCGCTGGGCGGCCACTATCATCCCTTTTCTTCGCTGGATACGATCACGTTCCAATAAATCAACACCTAAAATCTCTGCCAACCTTCCGCTAGCTGAACGGGCAGAAATCTCCATTTGAAACAGGCGATCCCGCGCGTGGAGGTACCCCTGTAAATAAAGCGCAGACTCTTGGTCGGCTGCAAAAATATGGGGAATACCCCGCTCATCAATAACAACTTCTCCATCTACACCAGCTGGAACAATTAAGGTGGAAGGATCAGATACTTCCGAAGCGTCTGCCTGCTGCCATACACCTGTGAAAGGGTTAAAAAAAGCAGCCAAGCCTGGAAGGCGAGGGCTTATAGTACCGTGTGTATTACCTATATAGATCAGCGATAACAATACCAAGGCTCCTGTTCCAAACTTTAGTAAGCTTTTCATTCCGTTTATTATTTCTATTGTAAGCTCCTCCTGTAGTGACCAAGTTCAAACTTATGAAATTTTCATCAATACTGTTTCAACTCAAGAAGACAGCGCTTGGTAAAAAACAAAGTTCCTTTTTTCCTGACCAGATCCAAACAACAGCACAATACTTCTCTTTCGGCGACTTAGCCTGAAGCGAACAGCATTATTCCCCTCTTTCTAGCTGATAAAGTGAAGACCTCGTCTATAGCTACTGTACATAGTTACAAAAACAGGCAACAAAAACACCACAAACAACTATTAATCAACAGCCTAAAACAAACAAAACTAAAATACACTGTCACATTTTTGTTTTTTTATGAAAAAAAATAAAAATGTCACTTTGTTAGAAATAGCAACAGCAATAAACCCCACACCTTTACATTATAAAAAATAATAATTCAACACAACCCACTGAATACAAGTGATTTAAGTACAAATAAACGAAAACCACCATGTATAAAGTAACGTAAATTGTTGCATGGTAAAAAAAAAGGCTTTATTATTGCGTTATCAAAAAGTAGTTTTTGTGTTTATTTGTTTGGGTTAGAGGCCCTTGCTTCCCTTGAAGCAAGGGTTTTTCTTTTTCTAAAACCTACCTACTTTATTTGATTAACCGCAAAAAAAATCCCGGATACAACCACTTTCATGGTTCTATCCGGGAAATCATCTGCCCCAGCACTAGCTAGGTAGACCTTAACAACAGTAGCTTACTTGCCACCACTGTTAAACATACCACCTTCATTGGTAGGTACACCAGCTGGTTCTTCTGGCTTCTTCTCTACTTTTCCTTTGATGGTTAGAACGATTGGCTCTTCACCTACATTGGTCGTAAGCGTTACACGCTTAGTGAAAGGACCTACACGGTTAGTATCGTAACGAACCTTGATTTCAGCAGAGTTACCTGGTAAAATAGGCTCCTTTGGGTAAGTAGGAACAGTACAACCACAACTACCTTTAGCATTGGTGATTACCAATGGTGCAGTACCAGGGTTCGTAAACTCGAAGAAACGGTAAGGATCTGAACCTTGTTCGATCGTTCCGTAATCAACAGTAGTTTCTGTAAATTCCATCTGAGGACCGTCGGTAGAAGAAATTTCAACTGATTCTTCTACAGGTGCTTCAATCACCTGAGCAGTCAGGGAAATGCTCAAACCTAGAGCCAAAAATAAGAAAAGGGATATACGCTTCATGAGCTAAGTTTTATTGATTGGTTTCAATTTGTAATTTGATCTCCACAAAAATAGGTGATTTAAACCCATTTTAAAAGCCAAAAGACCAGATAGTGGGGTTAATGATTAGTTAATAAGCTATTTGCAATTCTGACGATAACACTACTAACGAGTCACTATTCTTCAAATGCCGATCTGAAAACGAAAGAAAGATATATTAACAGCGCATACAGTAGCATTTTAACAGAATTTTAATTATTTTTGAAGCTAGAAAAAACACCCATTCAGAATTTAATTTCGACACAGCGTGATTTCGCCGTTAAAAAATTGCATTATTTTCATTTTACTTATCCAGTGTCGATGTTCTTAATTTGGACTAACCACCCATTTTATCTGAATGGGAAGCATATCGCTCCCAGATTTTTCGAATAGTCTATAAACCACTATTAGCCCTTGTTGTTTATTCCTAGCCGACCAAACACGATAGAACCATGTTTAAGCCCGATCTTGCTGCCCTGGCAGAAAACAAGCTAAGACTCACTGCTGACCTAAGTAAGGAAGAGATTCTGAATGATTTTCGCATTTGTTGTATTAGCCGAGAAGTAAGCTTACTGGCCCGCCGTGAAGTACTCACAGGCAAAGCTAAATTTGGTATCAGCGGGGATGGAAAAGAAGTCCCCCAAGTTGCTATGGCACGCGCTTTCCGCAAAGGCGATTTCAGATCTGGATACTACCGCGATCAAACGTTCATGTTTGCCATGGGCTTGTTGGATATCGAAGCTTTTTTTTCCCAGCTATACGCTGACACAGACAACGACCCCTTCTCTGGAGGTCGCCAAATGAATGCCCACTTCGCTACCCCAACCATTGACGAAGAAGGAAATTGGCAGGATGCTACTACATTATATAATGTAAGTGCAGATATCGCACCTACGGCAGGACAAATGGCCCGCGCACTTGGCTTAGCATTAGCCAGTAAGAAGTACCGCAGTAACGAAGCATTACGAGAAAATAAATTCTCAAAAACGGGTCAAGAGGTTAGCTTTTGTACGATTGGTGATGCCAGCACCTCGGAAGGCGTCTTCTGGGAAACCCTTAATGCTGCATCCGTACAACAAGTGCCTTTAGCTGTTTTTGTTTGGGACGACGGCTACGGTATCAGTGTTCCCAAAGAACTACAAACGGCCAAAAGCAGTATTTCAACAGCCGTGAGCGGCTTAGCCACAGAACAGGATAAAACGGGGTTTGCAATTCATAATCTCCAAGGCTGGAATTACGCACATCTCGTCGACCAAATCCAGCTGGGGATTGAACAAGTAAGAGAGCGCCACGAGCCGGCTCTTTTCCATATAGAGGAACTGACCCAACCCCAACGCCCGAGCAACCTTGACCAGGGACGCCTCAGCGACCAACGAGGCCCGCAGGCGAGTGAGTTCGCCCTCCGCAAGCTCGGGGAAGCGCCGCCACACCGCATCGGCCGCGACGAGGTCGAGCACGGCATCGCCGAAGAACTCCAAACACGCATTGCTGGGCCACCCGGCGTCGGTGTGCTCGTTGGCCCAAGAGCCGAGGGTCAGGGCCACGCGCAGCAGCCCAGGATCGGCAAACGTGTAGCCGATCGCAGCCTGCAGGGCTTCCAGGTCGTACTCCGCGGCCGGCTCCGTGCCATCACCCAGCCGCAGCGCGGGCTCGGGCAGCCCACGCAGGACCTTCGGAAGCCTCGTCACGACCCGCAGCATACGCCCATCTGGACGTCCGCCGCGCCCCCGGCGTACCATCGCGCCGAAGCGGCCATGAAAGAGCACATCGCAACGATCACCGACCTGCTCCTGGGAGCCGCGTACGCGGACAA
>NZ_JBOEFX010000010.1:96304-131650 GCF_050633125.1 Lewinella sp. | reverse complement strand
AAAGAATGACTGCTTCTAATACTCAACACTTTCCATAAAGGAAAGTATTTATTCAAATACCTCCAACATAGGAAGTTCAATAACGGCTCTTTCTTCTGGCCCTACACTTGCAAATCCTAGAAGGCCACCAGAGGCCTCTGCAACGTGCTCAGCAAAGGTGCGGAAGTTTTTGTAGTAAATCGCTGCATCAAAAGCATCCAGCTTATGGAGGATAGGATTCAACTTCGCCAGTTCCTCAGATATAACCTGGGTACGTTCAGCGGTTTCTTTTGGTAAGCGGATAACCATCTCATTAATCCGGCTTGCAAAGTGATCGCTAACCAGCTTATAATAGTCGTTCAACTTGCTGGCATGATCATAACTCCGAATCTTCGTAACCTTTTCCGCCCATTCCAGTTCGTTATCGTCCATTTTACCGTCGGCTCCGGCGACAAGGATCGTAATTAACGGAATAGCATCAACCATGTGTTGTTTTTCCGCTTCGGTGAGTTTGCTAAATTCTCTTGGCATTTGGCGCTATTTTTTTACACGCTTAGATAGAAAGCACAGTGGCTTTACAGCCTGTCTTTCAATGATGCCGCAAAAATAGAAATTTTCTATAAAGAATTCTACCCGATTGAACACCGATATGCTGGCATTAAAGAATTTTATGCTATACTACCTCCTTTGTCAAGGTTTCCCTCAATTGCTCTAGCGCTTGTTTACGGGGCAGGTGCTTACACTTCAATTCCCAACGAACGAGTAAAAAAGCTAGCAAAAAGCTTCCTAAAACAAATAGCCAGCGCCAAGGGTCTACCTCTCTTTGGGTCATCCTGAAGATCGTCACTAACGCTGTGGGTATTAAAAACCAGTAAGCAAACGTCTGCGCAAAGCGAACGAGATAATTGGCATTTGTAATAGCTTGATCCAACTCGGCCAGGATAGAACTTGGCTGCTGATTCAGCGACGCCAAGCGTTGTCGGCGTTGCCAAAAAACGTAAGCGCCTGTGCCCAACATTACCACCGATGCTACAATTTGATAAGCCGTATCTTTTCCTATCCACAACAACATTACGCTGGTGACGACAGCGATAATCATCATCCCCCATTCGTTGGTTCGCGCAATACGATCGGCCTGTGATGCACGGCGACGAACCTGTCGGTACAGTGCCTGTTGGTCAATAATATACATAGGTTCATTGGTTTGTTGATTCCACACTTTTTGCAAGTCTTTAAAGTCCATAAGTATGATTTTTTTGATTTTCCGCCGCCCGCTTGGTGAGCCGTTGCTTGATGCGATGAATTTTCACCCCCACATTGGATTCACTGATCCCCAATATCTCTGCCATCTCCTTGTAACTGAATCCGTCTAGTAAAAGCAAGGCTATTGAACGGTCAATTTTATCCAATCGGGTGATTTCCGAGAACAACCACTCCAATTGAGCATTCTTTGATGGCCTCGTTTCGTGTTGAGGTACTTCCCTCACATAAAGAATATTTTGTTCTTCGCGCCGTCGCACTTTCTTTTTCCAGGTGATGGCCGTATGCAAGGCTATCCGATACAACCAGGTTGTAACCGCCGATGCACCTTTAAACCGAGGAACAGAACGCCAGACCTGCAAGCATACCTCCTGAAAAAGATCATCCTGATCCGCTTTTTGTACGGCATAAGCCCGCACCACTTTAAAAAGCAAAGCTTGGTGCTGCTGCAACCATTGTTCGAAAATACCCTTGCGCTCCTGCTCACTCATGTTGTTTTCAACCTTATTCGCCCTACTAGTCTATTGGGGTTGTCCTTTTCTTACAAAGGGGGAAGTATTTTTTCAAAAAACAAAAGGGGGGTCCTCAAATTAAGAATTAAAAGCTTGTCCACTAACAGCCCGGTGCCGATCCCGTGCCGACTTTTCTAGTCGGGACGGGAGAAGGGATGGCCCCAAATAAAGAAAGCGCCCGACAAGCGGGCGCTTTACCAAAATGCTAAGTTGCTTATTAACGGAAGCAATAAAATAAAAGTCATGATGGGAATTTAACCCACCAAATATCTAGTCCACCTGATCGTGGAGGTAAGCGTTGCCACGACGCAAATCGGGCTCTTCTTCGTCACCAATAGTCCACTGCGAAAGGTCGTGGCCTTCTGATCGGGGAATGTTATCCAACTGAACGCCACGGCGGAGGTAAGCGGGCTCACTCTCCATCTCGTTGACCGTTTGTGGATTATTCAATTTTACATGTTGACTGCGCAGGCGCTCTCTCCGGCGCTCTTCCATTTCACGGGCACGCTCTTGCTCTGCCGCTACTTCAGTAGGGTTCTTGGCCTGAGGGTCTTCGTACGCATAGTTCCGACGCTGGTAACGGGAAACTGTTTCCTTTACGTCATCAAACTCGTAGATTGGAGACTGAGGAGCTTCCTCGCCTTCGTAACCAATACGAGAAAGGTTATTCGGTTGATTAGGCTGGTTTGGCATTTCTTGCTTTTGCTCCTTGCTGGCAGCAGCTTCCTGCTCATCATCCAAGCTAACCACTACACGGTTAGGTTCCTCTTTCTCAATGCGCTTGCGCTTGTTTTCAAAGCCGGTAGCGATCACTGTTACGCTGATACTATCGCCCAGAGATTCATCGAAACAGTTACCCCATATGAGGTCTGTTCCATAGCCAGCTTCCTCTTGTACGAATTCAGTGATCTCGAAGATCTCATCCATCGTTACCTCGCTGGTACCACTGGTGATATTCAACAGGATATGCTTGGCGCCACGGATATCATTGTCTTCCAACAATGGTGAGTGCAAAGCCTGATCAACCGCCACGCGAGCACGGTCATCACCCTGCGCGGTAGCAGTACCCATGATGGCTACGCCACTCTCCCGCATTACCGTATTGACATCCTCAAAGTCAACGTTCACATAACCAGGAACGGTGATAATTTCGGCAATACCTTTGGCTGCAGTCGTCAGGATATTATCTGCCTGCCCGAATGCATCGGAGATGCTTAGGTTCCCGTGAATCTGACGTAGCTTATCGTTAGAGATGATAATCAGCGTGTCTACCTGGCTCTTCAGTTCTTCCAAACCTTCGGTGCCCTGTGCAGTACGGCGACGTCCTTCAAAGGTGAACGGAAGCGTCACGATACCTACCGTCAGGATATCCATTTCCCGAGCGGTACGTGCAATAATTGGTGCTGCTCCAGTACCGGTACCACCACCCATTCCTGCCGTCACGAACAGCATCTTACAGTCTGAACCGAGGTATTTCTTGACATCCTCGATGGATTCTTCACAAGCGAGCTTACCTACATTGGGCTTTGATCCTGCTCCACGTCCTTCGGTGAGGTTAGGCCCCAACTGAATTTTTGTAGGAATCGGACTTTGGTCCATCGCTTGATTATCGGTATTACAGATGGCGAAATCTACGCCTACAATACCTTGCTTGTACATGTGATTGACTGCGTTGCTTCCGCCGCCGCCAACACCTATTACTTTTATGATTGGGCTATCGCCCTTGGGAAGATCGAAAATCATGATCTTAAAGTTTTATGCTGCCGAAGATTACTTGGTATCAGTTCAGTTGTTGTCTTCGGTATCAGTTGTTAATAGAAAATATCAAAAATTAAAGCCTGAGTTTTAGAACTCAGAATCTGGCTCTGCTTCAAACCAATCTTTGGTTTTTTTGAAGATGGTTTCCAGCCATTTTCCTCCGGATTCACCTTCAGCAACGGTTTCCATAGCTTCTGCTTCTGCTGGTTCCTCTTTGGGTTCCGGCGCAGCGGTAGCCGCCATGATTTTACCCTGATCCATATCCTCGAAGCCTTTCAGCAACAAACCAATGGACGTAGCGTAAATCGGGCTACTCAGGTTTTTGTGATAACCGTGTGCCAGGTGTTCTACCGGCGTTCCTACTCGGCAACTCTGGCCGGTGTGCAACTCTACCAGCTTATCGATGTGACGAAGAAGACTACCTCCTCCCGTTACAACAATACCGCCAATAAGCTTGCGATCGTAGCCAGACCGGCGGATCTCCCATACCACATAATCGAAGATTTCTTCGACGCGGGCCTGGATAATCCGTGCCAGGTTCTTTTCTGATATTTCCTTAGGATCACGGCCACGTAGGCCAGGAATAGCGATGATACGATTATCGTACACCTCCTGCGCCAGGGCTGATCCGTACTTTACTTTCAGTTTTTCCGCATGGTGAGCCATTACGTTGCAACCGTCTTTGATATCTCCGGTCACTACGTTGCCGCCAAAAGGAATGACTGCGGTGTGACGAATAATTCCATCTTTGAAGATGGTAATATCCGTTGTACCTCCGCCAATATCTACCAGTGCAATACCGGCTTCTTTTTCCTCATCACTGAGAACTGCCGCTGCGCTGGCAATAGGCTCGAGGGTCAGGTTATTCACCCGCATCCCGGCCCGCTCTACACAACGATGGATGTTGTTGGAAGCCGTGATTTGGCCAGTGATAATGTGGAAATTCGCTTCCAGGCGAATCCCCGACATACCGATAGGATCGGTAATACCTTGCTCACTATCAATGGTGTATTCTTGTGGGATAACGTGCAAGATCTTATCGCCCGGAGGCAATACCAGCTTGTACATATCGCTTACCAGGCGCTCGATATCACGGCGGCTGATTTCGGTATGGTCGTTATCACGGGTAAGCATTCCGCGGTGCTGCAGGCTCTTGATGTGCTGGCCGGCAATACCAACGTGTACTTCTTTACAGGTGAGGCCGCTCTGACGCTCCGCAATACGGATAGCTTCAGTAATAGCGTTCACTGTTTTTTCAATGTTAGAGACTACGCCCCTCAGGACGCCTTCACTTTCTACTTTGCCAACGCCCAGTACTTCGAGCTGGCCATGCTCATTACGCCGTCCGACGACTGCACACACTTTAGTGGTACCGATGTCGACCGCCACAATAGCGTCATTAGGTGGGTTTACAAAATTTGATTCCATTGCATTCCGTTTTAAAATAAAAAAATGTCAATCAGGGCTCTAGTGCCCATTAAGTGTTTCATGTGTAAAGTGTGGTGGTAAAAACTCGCCCCACTTTATTTTCTTTATCTCTTTTTACACACCACTTGACCTTCGTAACGAAAATCAAATGAGCTATAAGCCTGCCAACCTTTGTAAGGCAAACCTTCGCGGTAAAAAGTCTTCAGTCGGCTCAATTTTTCCTCTGCCTTTTGGTAGCGTCCAAACAAAATCGTCTGTCTGCCAACTTTGGGGCTGAGAATAAATTCTCCGCGTTTATTGATATAAATCTGCTCTACTAAAGCATCCAAAAATGGATCCTCTCGTAGTAATTCGTTTAAGGCAAAAACCTGCCTTAACAAATGGTCTTTCTCTTCTAAAAAACCCGGTTCATACGGTGGCAAATTCCCTGTTGTCACCCTCACTCGGACAGCATAATGCTCACTTGGTGGCATTTGGTTACCTTCTTTATCCAGGTAATAGTTCAAACCATTGTTGTCCATTACCCGCAGGATGGGTTCTCTTTGCACCAACTCTATATTGATCCTGTCCTCTGCGTCAATATAGGCCTCTGCGCTTTTCACAAAAGGATCTTCTTCGAGTACTCTTTCCAAGCGTTGAACGTCCAGTTTACCTACAGGAAACGCGGTAATTGGGTGCGCAAACCGCTTTTCCAAAATAAGAGGAATATCCTCTTCATTGATCAAGAAATCACCGCTTTCCAAAGGCTCAATATTGATAACAACATCATGAATAGGAGCATTTTCCTTGCGCTGCATCGCCCCTAGCACCATAGAGGTACCAGTGAGTAGGACGACTGCCCAAAGGAGCATCCTTAAAATTTTGACGATATCGCGTTTCGCTTTACTCATTTTTGTTACGCTTACTGTGCCTTAGTGGCCAGCAACTGTTTTTTAATAGGGTCAACTAAGGTGTCAATGTCTCCGGCACCCAGGGTCATTACCACTTCGGTGTCCATCTTTGCCAGCGTATCCAAAACTTCCGCCTTGGATAACAGTTGACAGTTTTTATTTTTCATGTGATGATATATCAACCGGGAATCTACTCCCGGAATCGGTTCTTCTCTAGCTGGATAAATATCCAGCAACAATGCTTCATCCAACTTATCCAGGGCAGCAGCAAATCCTTCGACAAAATCTTGCGTCCGCGAAAACAAGTGAGGCTGAAAAATCCCCGTCAGTTTTCTGCCCGGATACAGCTCGCGCGCCGCACCAATAGCTGCTGACAACTCGGTTGGGTGATGAGCATAATCATCAATATAAACCAGCTCCTTCTCCCGAATATGAAACTCAAACCGGCGGCCAATCCCCCGGAAGCTCAACAGTCCTTCCGCTATTGCTGCCGGTTTTACTCCCAAGCGCAAAGCCACGGTTATAGCTGCCAGTGCATTCTCTACATTATGCCGACCTGGATGGGGGTGGCGTAAATCTTTTATCGTTACAGCTTCGCTTTGATAATCAAAAACAAAGAAGCCTTCTTCTACCCGCAGATTTTGAGCCTGTGCATCTCCGGCTTCAATTCCGAAAGTGCTTATCTTGATGCCCAAATCGACAAAACTGCTTTCTAAGCCTGTTTTTACCAGTAGCTCTCCTCCTGGCTTCAGTTGTTTAGCGAAAGCTAAAAAACCAGTCTCCATCATGCTAGCTTCATCACCGTAAATATCCAGGTGGTCAGCATCCAGCGACATAATCGTTGCCAAATCGGGATGCAGGGTCAGGAAGGAACGATCAAACTCGTCTGCTTCCACTACTACCCACTCGCTGGCACCCTCCACAAAATTGGAAGAAAAATTACGTGCTACTCCTCCCAGAAATGCGTTACAATCGACACCACCGCTGCGCAACAAGTGCGTCGTAAGTGTAGAGGTGGTGGTTTTTCCGTGGGTACCTGCTACTGCTACCGTCCGCATTCCCTTGCTGATAATCCCTAAAACAGCGCTGCGCTTAAGCACCTCGTAGTTTTGCTCGCGAAACCATACCAATTCGGCATGGTTCGCCGGAACAGCCGGAGTATAAACCACCAAATCAACATCCTGTGGCAAGGTCGCAACCTCTGCTGTATAGCGTACTGTAATGCCTTCTGACACCAAAGTCTTCGTAAGCGTCGTTTCGGTACGGTCATAACCTGCCACCTTCACCCCACGACCGTGGAAGTAACGCGCCAAGGCACTCATGCCGATACCGCCGATACCGACGAAATAGATGCTATGGATGTTGTTTAGTTTCATTAAAAACCTGATTGTTAGTTGTTAGTTGATTGTAGTTAATTCCCATTTGGCTAAGCGCAAAACCTCTCTGGCGATTTTATCAGCGGCATTGGGGTAAGCCAATAGCCGAGCGTTTTCCGCCAATGCCTTTCGGCCTTTTTCGTCTTGCAACAAATTGATAGCTGTAGCGACCAAACTGGCTTTCGCATCTTGATCCTTGACCAAAAGGGCTGCTTTACGCTCTGTTAGAGACAAAGCATTTTTCGTCTGGTGATCTTCGGCCACATTTGGCGAAGGCACTAAAATTGATGCTTTACCCAAAAGGCAAATCTCTGCTATCGTCAAAGCTCCTGCTCTACTAATCACGATGTCTGCGGCTGCATAAGCCAAGTCCATCCGATCAAGGAAAGGCAACAGTTTCACGTTGGGCAATTGTGCCGTTGCACATTTGCTGTATTCTTCTGCGTAGTATTTTCCACATTGCCACAACACCTGCACTTCTGGGTTAGCCCCCAACTGTTCATTAGCTGCGGCTAATGCCTGATTGAGTGTTCTTGCGCCCAAGCTTCCACCGGTCACGAGTATCACTGGCTGCTGATCACTAAATCCATAATGTGCACAGGCTCCGGTGCGGTCGTTTTGCGTGGCAAGCATATCCTCCCGGACGGGGTTTCCTACTTCCATCAGCTTATTCGCAGGAAAAAACTGCTCCATTCCAGGATAAGCGACACAAATACGATTGACCACTTTTGCCAACCACTTATTTGTAAGCCCTGCATAGGCGTTTTGCTCCTGAATCAGCGTAGGAACTCCTTGAGCTGCTGCTTGCCGCAACAAAGGGCCGCTCGCAAATCCACCTGTTCCAACAACCACCTGTGGTTTGATCCGGCGAACAATCCGGCCAGCCTTCCAAAGACTTGCCAGTAGTTTCACTGGAAAAAGCAGGTTTTGAAAACTCAGCTTTCGCTGCAAACCACTTATCCAAAGTCCTTCAATAGGGTATCCCGCTTTTGGGACACGCTCCATCTCCATTTTATCTTGTGCACCTACAAAACTGATCTGAGCAGTAGGTTCCAATTCCTTCACACGGTCAGCTATAGCAACAGCGGGAAAAATGTGTCCACCGGTACCTCCACCACTAAAGATGATTCTCAATTGTTCTTGCTGCTGGCTCATTCGGCAACGGATTCTATGTATTTGCTTACACTCAGGATAATCCCGAAAGCTATACAGGTGAACAATAAGGAGGTACCTCCCATACTAATCAAGGGCAGCGTCAGGCCCGTTACCGGCAACAAATTAACATTGATACCTATATGGAAAAACGCTTGCACCACGATGACCAAACTCAAGCCCATTGCTACCATAGCCCCGAAAGCTTTCGGACTTTTGGTGATTAATCGGGTTACCCGAAAAAACAACAGCAAATACAAGCCTATGATCGTTGCTCCTCCCAGCACGCCGTATTCTTCGCAGATAACTGCGTAAATAAAATCGGCATGCGCGTAGGGCAAATAATTTCTTTGTGTACTGTTTCCTGGGCCAACGCCCGTTAGTCCTCCATTTCCCAAAGCGATCTTTGCCTGATCGATCTGATAAGTATCTTCACCTCCCGGTTCGGGGGAATAGAATTGTTGCAATCGACTTTCCCAGGTTGCTACCCTAATATGTTCGGGAAAGGTTCGCCCCAGCATAATCAGTAGTACAAAAACAACCCCACCAGTCACCATTAATAAACCGATGTACTTTAAAGCTACCCGGCCTACAAACATCATCAGTAAACAAGCCAGAAACAGAATAATTGACGTCGACAAATCCGCCGGAGCAATCAAGCCACAAACCACCACTACGGGTACAATGATTGGCAAAAACGCACTCCTGAAATCTTCAATGTAATCTTGTTTACTACTGATGGCTCGGGCCACGTAAATGATCAAAGCCAGCTTAGCAAAATCAGAGGTTTGGAAACTCAAACCAATAACCGGCAACACGATCCACCGGCGAGCTTCGTTGATCACAGGCCCCAACATCATCGTATAGAGCAGCAGTATTACTGCCATCGGTAATAATACTGGCGACCAGTTCATATACCGCCGATAATGCAGCAAGTGTGCAAAATAGGTCACTACAAATCCCGCTGCCAGGATGATCCCGTGCTTAAAAAGGTAAGCTTCGGTATTGCCTCCCCGTTCCCGGTAAGCCAACGTTCCTGTAGAGCTGTAGACCGCCAGAATGGAAAACAGCCCCAACAGGACGAGAATCGCCCAGACCACTCGGTCTCCGCGTAATTCTGCTGCTATTCTGGTTGAAAAACTCATAGTTCTTTTTGTTGAAACACTGCGGTGCAGCGTCTTTATTTTATGCTGCTGGGCAACGTTTGTACGGCGGCGCGAAATTGATCACCCCGGTCGATATAATTTTTAAAAAGATCAAAACTTGCACAAGCTGGCGATAGCAATACGACTTGCCCTTCTTTGGCCAACTTCTTAGCTGCCAATACGGCCTCTTGCGCAGTGTTCGTCTCTTCTATAGTGTCAATAATTCCTGCAAAAGCTACTTTTAGCTTCGTGTTATCAGCGCCCAGGCAAACCAGGGCTTTTACTTTCGTACGGGCCGGCTCTATAAGCGGCGTGTAGTCATTTCCTTTGTCGGTGCCTCCGGCGATCCAAATGATGTCTTTTTCCATGGCATCAAGTGCGTAGGTGACCGCATCTACATTGGTGGCTTTGCTATCGTTGATGTATTCCACACCATCAATTACCCCTACAGGTTCCAAGCGATGAGGAACAGGCTCAAAACTTTCCAGTCCTTTCCGTATATCCTCGGTACTTATGCCAAAAGTTTGCACCATACCTGCCGCAAAGAGGGCATTCAGTGCATTGTGCTTTCCTTTTAGCTGCGTATTCGTCAAGTCAATCTCTTCGGCTCCAATTTGGATGCCTTTTTCTGTCAACTGCGCCTTGCTTACCGGGCGAAGTTGAGCGGCAACCGGATTGCGCTCCATGCCATTGGCGATATTCTCGTCTTCGGCCAGGTACCAAAAAGTGTCGCCAGCTTCCTGGTTTTTGGCAATACGCATTTTCGAATCGATGTAGCCCTCCATCTCATAATTGTAGCGATCCAGATGATCCGGGGTAATATTCAGGATGGCCGCCACTTGGGGTCGGAAATATTGAATACTATCCAGTTGAAAACTGCTTACTTCAATCACAAAAACATCCGGGGCAGGTTCCTCTGCCAAATGGCGGGCGAAACTTACACCTACATTACCTACCAAAGCTGCCGTTTTTCCTGCTGCGTTCAGCAAGTGATCTACCAGGTAGGCCGTTGTTGTCTTACCATTGCTTCCTGTAATTGCCACCAAAGGGGCATCGGTATAACGGGAAGCAAATTCAATTTCTCCGATAACAGGAATCTCCTGATCGTGTAACTGCGTAATAAGCGGTACCGTATCCGGAATTCCAGGGCTCTTGATGACCTCATCAGCAGCGAAAATACGTTCCCAGGTATGCTGTCCGCTTTCGAACTCTATACCTGCAAGCTCTAGTTCTACCTGCTGGTTCTGACCAATATTGCCCCGGTCAGAAAGAAACACTTTTGCCCCTTTCTTTTGTGCCAACAAAGCCGCACCTACGCCACTTTCGCCGCCACCTAAAACCACAATATTTATCGGTCTCTCCGTAAGCATTAGCGAAGTTTTAGCGTTAATATGGTAGCTACCGCCAACAGGATTCCGACGATCCAAAAACGCGTAACGATCTTGGTTTCCGGCATTCCTTTTTTCTGATAATGATGATGAAGAGGAGACATCAATAATATCCGTTTCCCTTCACCGTATCTTTTCTTGGTGTACTTGAAATACCCCACTTGTACCATCACAGAGAGATTTTCAGCTACGAAAATTCCACATAGAATTGGTATCAATAATTCTTTTCTTAGCAAAATGGCCATTGCAGCAATAATGCCTCCCAACGTCAGACTTCCGGTATCTCCCATAAAAACCTGTGCAGGGAAGGAGTTGTACCACAAGAAGCCTAAACAAGCCCCTAAAAAGCAGGCGGCATAAATCACCAACTCTCCACTACCGGGCAGGTGCAAGATATTGAGGTAGTTGGCCGCAATACTGTTACCCGATACATAAGCAAAAACCGCCAGGGTTATCCCAATAATACCCGAAACACCGGTGGCTAATCCATCCAGGCCATCCGTCAGGTTCGCAGCATTAGATACTGCGGTGACTACGAAGATGACTAAGGGTACAAAAATGATCCACGCCAAATGTGGAGCCAGCGGCAGCAAGCGACCATAATCAAGGCGATTTCCTTTTAAGAAAGGTACATTCGTCAGGTTGGTCTTGTAATCCGCTTTGAGGGTTACCACATCATTTGCAGTCTTTACTTCAATCGGGCTGCCAACCATTTGCTCGTTGGTCAGTCCAATGCTTTGCGCTTCAGCAACATCCAAGCGAACGACAATCTGCTCGTTGTTCATCATCGTCAAGGCGATGAAAAGGCCCAAGCCTACCTGCCCCATTATTTTGAAGCGGCCGTGTAGTCCTTTTTTATTCTTACGAAACACCTTGATATAATCGTCAATAAACCCAATCACCGTCATCCAGCTGGTAGCTACCAGCATCATCACGATATAAATATTATCCAAGCGGGCCATCAACCAACAAGGAACCAGAATCGCCATTACAATAATGATACCTCCCATGGTAGGCGTCCCTTGCTTTGATTTCTGCCCTTCGAGGCCAAGGTCTCTTACCTCCTCTCCTACTTGCAGGGATCTCAACAAACGAATGATCTTCCCTCCAAAAAGCAAAGAAATGATCAAGGATAGAATGATTGCTATTCCCGCACGAAAAGTGATGTACTGGAATAGCCGCGTCCAGGACCCTAGTCCAAACGTCGCATCTAACCATTCTACCAAATAAATGAGCATTGTTTTTTCTTTTAGGTTCTAGTTCGTTTGCTTTATCAAATCCAGGGCATTCCGCAACACTTCATCATCTGAAAAAGGATGCTTTACACCTTTTATTTCCTGGTAAGTTTCGTGCCCTTTGCCGGCGATCAATACGATATCTCCTGGCTTGGCCAAGCGACAAGCGGTAACAATTGCCGAGCGTCGATCCGTTATTCTCAGTACCTGATCCTTTTTATCAACAGGCACACCTTCTTCCATTTCATTCAAAATGGCTTCCGGGTCTTCCGACCGAGGGTTATCACTGGTCAAAATCACCAGATTGCTATAATCGCAGGCTGCTTTAGCCATCAATGGCCGCTTCGTTCTGTCGCGGTCACCACCACATCCAAGCACTGTGGTTAGGCGCTGATTGCGAGGCAACATCTCCCGGAGCGTCTGGCAGATTTTCTCTACAGAATCCGGCGTATGTGCATAGTCCACTACACCCGTAATCCCACTTTGGTTATTACGTACATAACTGGCTCGACCAGCAGGGCCAGGCAAACCACTCAGGATGCGAAGTACTTCCTGCGCGGGTGCATCCAGCAACACCGCAGTTCCGTAAACGGCCAAAAGGTTATAGGCATTAAAATGGCCAATCAAGCGAGCAAAAAGCTCGTGTCCTGCCAGTTCCATATGCAAGCCTTCGGCGCTGTTACCCAGTATCCGGGCCCGGTAGTCAGCCATGGCTCGTAGGCTGTAGCTACGCTTGGTAGCCGCAGTATTCTGAACCATCACGCTGCCGCGCTTATCATCTACATTCACCAGGGCAAAAGTCCCTTTGGGCAAATTGTCAAAGAACTTCTTTTTCGCTTCGATATAGGCCTTGAAACTACCGTGGTAGTCCAGGTGATCGTGCGACATATTGGTAAAAACGCCGCCGGCAAAATCCAATCCGGCAATACGTTCCTGATCCACCGCATGAGAACTTACCTCCATGAAAACGTAAGTACAGTTGGCTTCTACCATCTGTGCCAATAAACGGTTCAATTCCACTGCATCTGGCGTAGTATGAGAAGCGGAAATAACCTCCTCTCCTATCCGGTTTTCTACCGTTGAAAGTAGGCCGGTTTTTTCGCCCAACTCCTGGTACAACTGATACAGCAAGGTGGCACAAGTCGTCTTACCATTGGTGCCCGTAATGCCCACCAATTGCAGCTCTCGACTGGGGTAATGGAAAAACGCTGCGGCCATCTGGCCCAAACAGGCAGCACTATTCGCTACGTTTAGCCAACACGCTACTTTCTTTTCTTCCGTCGATAGCGGTGCTCTTTGCGCTACAATAGCGACAGCACCTCCGGCTATTACCTGCGTCAGATAATCATGACCATCGGTTTGAGTACCCTTTATGGCTACAAAAAGGCTACCGGGCACCACCTTACGCGAGTCGAAATCCAGCTGGTGGACTTCCACGTTGAGATCGCCCCAGCGCTGGAGTACCTCTACGTTTTCGGTAAGTTGATTAATGGTCATGTTTTATCCTGTTGTTTCGTTTTTTTACCCGAGGGTAAGTTTTATCGTTTGTCCTCTGGTGCTGGTCCCTGGCCGAATAGATTGTCGAACTACGCGACCAGCGCCTTCCGTTATTACTTTTAAGCCGCGATTTTCCAGTACAAAAACGGCATCTCGTAAACCCATCCCCACCACGCTCGGCACTTTGCTTTCGCTCATGGTACGGTTTTGAATAAAAAGGCTATCGCTACTTGCGGACATCACCACCATTGGTGTCTCCGGGTTGCCGTAGTAAGGAATATCTAGGTAATCCAACACCATGCGCATATCCTTTTCCTCGCCTAATTCAAAACCAGGCAAGTTTCGTTCATACAGTACAGGTCTTGGTCCATCATTTAGTGGATCGTGTAAATCGATCATACTATTAAAACACTTATCAGCAATTTCCCGAAAAATAGGACCAGCTACATCACCACCGTAAATGCCGCCTTCTCTGGGCTTGTACACCACTACTATACAGGAATACTTGGGCTTATCAGCCGGAAAATATCCTGCAAAGCTCGCCTGATAACCACCAACTCTGGTTCCTCTACTGCTACGCGAATAGTTGACCTGAGCCGTTCCTGTTTTTCCGGCAAAGCGGTATTGATTGGTGCGTAATTTAGACGCCGTTCCTCGTTCCACTACACCTTCCAATAGCAAGCGTGCTTTCTCTATCGTCGATTTACTTGCAATGGCTTTTTTCACCACTGTAGGCTTCATAATATCGACCGTTTCTCCATTACGCTCTACCCGCGAAACCAAATAAGGCTTCATCATTCGGCCGTTATTTGCTACCGCGTTATAAAAGGTCAGCGTCTGTAAAGGTGTCAGCCGTACTTCGTAGCCTGTAGCCATCCAAGGGAGCGTCACTAAACTCCACTGATCTTCTTCACTGTAAGCATTCTTCAAGTAAGGGTTAGCCTCTCCTTCCAATTCAATATTTGTAGGGAGATCAAGGTTAAAATCACGTATCCGCTGAAGATACTGATAGGCCCCTTTGTTCTTATTTCCGTTATCCGGCAAATTATAGAACCGATCTACCAGCTTTGCCATCCCTACATTAGAAGAAATCTCAAAAGCGCGTTGTACCGTTATACTATCCAGCTTAAAGCTGTAAGAAGAGGCATCTTCCATTTCTATCTCGTAGAAAATCGTTTTCCCCTTCTCTATATCTACCGAGTCCGTAAGCTTCACATGGTCATCTTCCAGTAGCGCCATCATGGTCGCTAATTTAAATGTCGAGCCTGGCTCTGTTGCCATTGCAATGGCATAGTTGTACATTTCGTAATACCCTTCACCTGCATCATCACGCCCTAAATTGGCAATGGCCCGAATAGCACCGGTTTCTACATCCATTACAATGGCCGTCCCCCAATCAGGCTGATGCCTGCGCATACCTGCCAGGAGTGCTTCTTCCGCAATATCCTGCAGGTTCACATCAATCGTTGTCACGATATCATCACCACTCCGTGGTTCTACTTCAGACAAGTCATTTAGCGGCAACCACAAATCGCTTTGAGGATCTACTTTGATCATCATTTGAGTACCTTCTTGGCCACCCAAAATAGAATCAAAGCGACCTTCTAGTCCTACTGGTTGCTTGTCTTCCCTCACGTAGCCAATCGTCCGGCGAGCAAGCAAGCCAAAAGGACGCTTGCGCTCACTGAGCTTTTTGGCAATCAAACCACCTCTAAACTGTCCCTTATTGAAAAGCGGAAACGATTGAATCCTCGACTTTTCAGAAAAAGAAACCGACTTTTTCAAAGGCACATTCCGATTCATCCGGCGATTATTGGAAGTATCGCGCAACTGAATCAAATAATCCCTGAACCCGCCCGGTGTATAAGTATTGTCTACATACGTTGCCAATAAATAAGACAGCGTATCAACATTGGCATAATAATCGGCTTCGCTAGAGGCGAAAGGGTCAAAATACAAGTCGAAATAAGGTACCGATGTTGCCAATAGACTGCCGTCCAATGCGTAGATATTTCCGCGCTCAGCAGGCACGGCACGCGGCTTCACGTAGTTCTGACGCCCTTGTTCGCGCCAGTGCTCACCCTCCAGAATAGCGATATTCACGGTACTGTATAGCAGGAATCCCGCCGCGGGCAGCAGTAGCCCGAAGAGCAGGAAATAAACCCGATAAAGTACTTCGTTTTTAATATCCATTGCTGGAACAATTATTTCTCGTCGCGAACAACAATTTTAATGGGTTTACCCCGGTGTAGCCGTAGGCCATCGTCTTTGACGCGGTCTACTACCTCCGAGCGTAAACTATTGTACATATTTTCAGATTGCAGGGACATAAATGACCACCGCATCTCCCGAATGTCACGTTGCATTTCCTGGATATTGCGCACGTTGCGCTCTGCCAGGTGAGCATTGCCGATGTACAGAATTGCGAGAAAACCGAGAAATAGGAAGTAACCCAGATTCGAGAGTATGAATCCAGATAGTCGAAAGGACTGAATTTGACTGAAAATGTCATTTTTCTTAGCCATTACTTCCGTTTTAAGACTGAGGAAAGGGTATTTCCTAAGGCAGCCACCTGCTTAGTCAAGCATTGTGGGAACCATCACCAGCCTTGTTTTTTTCTCCTCCCGATAATTAATTATCGGAATAATAGAGAAGGTTTCAATTTTCGGTTGGTGGCTGACTTTCCAGTCTTTCACCAACACGCAACTTAGCACTACGCGCCCGAGGATTTTCCGCTACTTCCGCAGCGCTGGCCTCCACAGGCTTCTTTGTCAACAAACGGTACGGCCGATAAATATGGCCGTAAAAATCTTTCACTTGCTCACCAGACACTTGTCCGGTTTTCAAGATATTCTTCACCATGCGGTCTTCTAAAGAATGATAGCTCATGGCTACCAATCGCCCACCGGGCCGCAAAACAGTGGTGGCTTGTTCGAGCATTTCTTCCAGCGCACGCATCTCGTCGTTAACCGCGATGCGCAAAGCTTGAAAAACTTGGGCGAGGTAGCGATTTACTTTACCCCGGGCCATTGGCTCTACGATTTGTACAAATTCATCTACCGTGGTGATGGCCTGCTGTTCGCGGGCCTCAGCAATACGATGAGCCAGGGTACGAGCATTACGAACTTCTCCGTAAGTACCAAAAACGTACTGCAACTCATCGACCGGTGTGTGCGCCAGAATCTCTGCCGCTGTGGGGCCGTCCTGTTGGTTCATTCGCATATCCAGGTCGGCAGCAAAACGAAAGGAAAACCCTCGTTCCGGCACATCCAACTGGTGCGAAGAAACCCCCAAATCAGCCAAAACCCCGTCTACCTGCTTGATACCATACAAACGCAAATAGCGCTTGAGATGGCGGAAATTTGCCGCTGCAAAAAGCAAGCGATCATCTCCAGGCAGGTTCTTTTCCGCATCAGCATCCTGATCAAAAGCGAGCAGGCGACCCTCAGGCCCCAATTGCTCCAGAATCAGTTTACTGTGCCCGCCCCCTCCAAAGGTGACGTCGACATAAGTACCAGCAGGGTCAATTTGCAAATAATCAAGGCATTCCCGAGCCATTACCGGTAGGTGATAACTCATGATTCTTTCTCTTTTGCACCAACATTCCCTAATACATCGTCAGCAAGCTCCGAAAAGTCGATGGGTTCTTCTTCCATCCACTTATCGTATTCTGCGGAAGACCACATTTCAATTCTTCCGGAATATGCCGTTAAAATCATATCTTTGTCGATACCGGCGTATTCCGCCAACCTTTTAGGCAGCAGGATGCGGTCAGCACTATCGAGGGTCACCTCGGAGGCACCGCGAAAAAAGTAGCGTGCAAAGTCACGATTCTTCTTACTATAGAGATTCAATTCATTGATCTCCGTAGTAACCTCGTTCCACATCGGCTCGGGGTACAACACGAGGCATTTTTCAAAGCCCCGGTTGATCACAAAGTTGCCACGCTGCCAATCACCAAGTTGGGTCAATAAACCACTAGGCATCCGGAAGCGGCCTTTGCCGTCCAGACGTACTTCGTACTCACCTAGTAGTTGTTTAAAAGACATAACTCTTTTTACGAATAAGGTTGGAATTTCCCTCCAACTTTACTTTGACGTATCAAAAGTAACGACTTTTGACACAAATTACCACTTTCTACCACCTTTTTAAGCAACTTTTTTCACAGAAAGTTCCACTTTATTAAACAAAACCGAATATAACATGATTTTGATTACAAAAATATCACTTATTTGATTTTATATTTTTAAAAACCACTACTCTATTAAAAACAAATTGCGCTCCCAAAGTGGAAATTTGTGGTAACGAAGGGCTTCAGCCGCGATAACAGCGTGGGAAATTGTGGGAAGAAAGTGACAAAAAAGGGTTCATTGTGGTAAACAGAGTCGTTTTATTGTGCTCATTTGGGCGCTCCCCTCCCGCTGGTCGGGGTCGGGTCGTCCGCCACGCGCTGTTCGCTTGGCCCTCCCTATCGGTCGGGCTCCCCGCTTTGCGGTGCTGGCTCCCACCCCTAGCGCGGGGCATTATCTGGGGATGGGCAGGGTGTGTATACGTGAATGTATTTACACGAATGGGCTCTACCTATCATTAGACCGCAGCAAATGCACTCCGTTTACAAAATCAGCCTCCACCTACTTAGCATGAGCAGCCTGGCAAGAACACCTCCACCCGAGCAGAGGACAGGCCTATTACTTTCGTTAAAGAAGCCCAACAACAGGGGCAATGACATCAGAGAGATCAAATATTGGCAACTCCAGTAGACAACAAGTCCCCCGACCTCGGAGAACATCGCACGAGACACATCTACATAGAATCCCGTAACTTTGTCGCTAACAACCCCGCTAACATGAGACTACACCTTGTTACAATAATTACTATATTCTGCACCCTACAGTGGTGCCTTACCACTAGCGCCGTAGCCCAGACCACTCCCCCACCGAAGCTCGGCATAGCCTTATCTGGTGGCGGAGCCAAAGGCTTGGCACACATAGGTGTACTAAAGGTACTAGAAGAAAATGGCATATTCCCCGACTACCTTACCGGCACCAGCATGGGCAGCATCGTAGGCAGCCTTTACGCTATTGGATACACGCCTACTCAATTAGAGGACTTAGCGACCACCCTACAATGGAGTGACTATTTCAACGATAGCTACCCCCGAAATTACCTTCCTATCGACGAACGGAACAAGGCCGACCGCTATCAATTTACTTTTGCGTTGGAAGATGGTGATCTAATAATCCCCCGTGGCCTCATTGGAGGCAAGAAAATCCTCACACTATTCACTGGTCTCACCGCTTGTGTACATGACGTAGAAAGTTTTGACAAATACTACTGCCCTTTCTCCTGTGTTGCGACAGACTTGGAAACCGGAGAGGCTTTTGTCTTTAGAGAAGGCCCTCTGCGTAAAGGTATCCGAGCCAGCATGTCGATCCCCTCAGCTTTTGACCCACTGGTTTATGATGATAAAATACTGGTAGATGGTCTTTTGGCTCGCAATCTCCCTGTGAGCGACGCCCTGGACATGGGTGCAGATATTGTTATTGGGGTAGATGTAGGCGACGCCCTCTATCCGCGCGAGGAACTTACGAGTGTTTTACGCGTCCTGGAGCAAACCAGCAGCTATGTTATGGCAGCCTCTACCGAAGAACAGCGCGCACTAGCCAATTTCATCATTGATCCCGACCTTGGAGATTTCACGACTCTAAGCTACGATGCAGCACCTGCATTGATCAAACAAGGTGAAAAAGCTGCATTGGCAGCACTTCCTCAATTACAGTCTTACCTGGACAGTGTAAACTGGAAGACCCGCCCCATTCCTGCGCGCCCCAATTGCCGAAGAGACAGCTTCCCTGTAAAACACATTGAACACCTCGCTACTGACAGCACTACACAAAAGACCCTGGCGCAAATGGTGGACATCAAAACCCCCACCGTCATTACCATTAAAGAGATAGAAAAATGGATCAGTATTCTCTACGCTACAGGGTTTTACAGTATGATTGATTACGAGCTAGTACACGCCAGCGGCGGCGGTTATATTCTAAGGTTTGCAGCAGAAAGCACACCTAATATATATGTACGCGGCAGTATCAATTATGATGTTGATTTCAATGCGGGGCTGCTCATCAACTTTACAGCACGCAATCAGCTAGGCTATGGCAGCATATTAAGCGCAGACTTGCGGGTATCTGAATATCCAGGGTTTTGGCTAGACTACACCATCAATACCCGTACCAGTCCCAGCTTTGGATTACGATTATATAGCAGTGGCCAAATCATCCCCGGAGAATTGTTTTTACAGAATGAGCCGGTAAACGAGTTCACCTTTCATCATTATAATATAGGATTGGATCTTCAAACCAACCTCAGTAGACAATGGCATTTTCGACTTGGTGCTGGTGGAGAGCATTTTTCAGAGAACCCACGTTTCTTTTCTCTTACGGAGCTTGATGCGCGGGCGCAACGCTGGCTAAGCTATGGGCAGCTCATCAGAGACACTTACGACCGAACCTACTTTCCCGAAGACGGTTCTTTATCTCAATTGTGGTTTGAATACAACTTGGCAGGCAAACTAGAGGAGGCCAAGATCGACGGCGCCAACTTCTCTACAGATCGCAACTGGACCATTGGCGGAAAAGTACACAAAGCTTTTCAACTGGGCCAGCACTTATGGCTAGACGCCAGTGCTGGAGCAGGACACAGCCAAATGAAGGAAGATCACTCTTTATTACGCTTTTATCTGGGGCGAGAAATCCCCAACCACAACCGCTTCTATGAGGTATATGGCTTTCGCTTAAGCGAGCAAAGAGTTAGCACTTTTGGTTTCGGGCGAATCCAATTGCGAGCCGAGATTGGCAACAACAACTTCATAGCCTTGGGTTACAACCAGGGCTTCTCTTCCTTAATTGTTGATGGAAAAGTACTCGAAGAAAATGACATCTCGGGTGTAGGCCTCGAATTGGGTAGTGTCACTACATTCGGGCCATTGCGCTTCACGGCGGAATACAACCTGGATTTTGAACGTTTCAATTTTTCTCTTTTCGCGGGGTATCGGTTTTAAGTGCCGCATTTCCAAGTAATAGCCTGAGGCGATTTTAAGATACTCGATCAAAATCGCCTCGGGCTATTTTATATTTACGGACATCTTTTGAATTCCGTACTAGCGAACTTCCTCCAAAATCCACTGTTGGTTTGCCCCCGTATGGTTGCTCCACAGGTGGACTTTGCCACCGTTTTTACCAACATTACCCCCCAGGGATAAATCGACCGATCTATTACCCGCTCTCGGTTCCATGGATTGGAGACGATAGGTACCGTTTTCATTTTCTATTACCTGCCATTGTTGATTTTTACCACCGTGACCAGACCATAGATGAATCACTGTGCCATTGGTACCAATATTGGCCAAGTCAGCATCGAGGTATTTATTATTGGTTCCTTCAATATTGGAGATGATATGATAAACCCCTTCCTCAACTTGCTCGAAGCGCCACTCTTGTGTTTTACTAGCGGTACGGTCCCAGATTCCGGCACTGGCACCCCGTACCCCGGCTGCTGTCTCGTCGATTCCCAGGTATACACTGGAGCCGTTATCGTAGTTGGTCTTGATGCGGAAAACTTTACCGTCCAGCAATGGGGTTTCGTTCTCCACTCCAGCATACAGTCCCTGAACGTTGTTTTCCGTCAGGACACCGTTGTAGATACGTGCTTCTTCGATACGAGCATCCACCGAGCCGTACTGATTTTGACCATTGGTATGCCGGGCCCCGAATAGCACTTCTGCCGTGCTACCGTATTCGCGAATACTACCTTTGGTATAGTCACCGACCAGCTGACCATTACGGTAAATTTTTACATTTGTTTCACCTCCCACATCGGCGTAAGTAATGGCCATCATAACGAGTTCACCGGTACTGACTTCCTGGAATCCCGGTTGCGGATTTTCCGTTCGGTCAAAACCTGAACTTCCTGACATCCATTTTCTGGGCTCACGCTCGGCGTATACAATGCCGTCAAATTGATTGCCGTCCGTTAAATCGAGCGTTAGAACGGATCCAGTCCGCACGTCCAAATTATCCAGGCGAACCCAGGCGACCAATGATTTCTCTCTGATTGTTTCTCCTTCATACCCGACCGCTTGGGCCCAGGTTCCGGAGTTCACGTCCAACGCATCATTCTGTATTTGTGCGTTATTCTTTAGCTCTAAATCGGAAAAATTACCAGTAAGGTCACGCAGTGGGCTACTTCCCGAAAAGTCCCAGTGGCCGACCAGGTCACTTTCGATCGGATCGTAGGTTATCTCCGTTCGCTTCTTTACGCAGCGTACGGCATCAAAGTAAGCTTGCCTTATTGTTTCACCATTAGGGAAATCGCCGTAGTACATTCTGGTATCCGCCAAGATGAGATAGCTTCCACCTATTCCTTCTCTGGTAATATTGGCTCTTTCTTGTATCTCTTCCCTATCCAGTGACATTTCCTGCAGTAAATCCAAATCTTCTCTATTCATAACACGCCAACCAGTTGGGCACAACTCACAAGCATCTACGGCCAAGGCTGAATACTTAACGCTTCGGTCATCTTCCACGCGGTAGGTACCAGGGGGAATGGGCGTACCATCGGCACAGGTAGTTGTGCGCAGGTTTTCGGCAAACATTTCCACTTCACCGATTTTTACGGTTTTGTAGGATACGTATTCCTCCTGTCGCTCAAATTCGGGATGCTCGGCTTCCCAGCTGGGCTCGGGAGTCAACTCTTCCCCATTCAGTCGTACTGTTATGCCACCAGTCATCCGATTATCGACAGCGCAATCGTCCATCTGCACGATAATGACAGTATTAACCTCACCAGCTACGGCACCGTCTGCGAAATCTGTGGTAAAGTTTACACCTCCCAGCCTGCCGTCCTCCGCATCATGATAGAGCCCATTGGGGTACTTGCTATTAAAGATAATCTTACGAGCACCGTCGTCAACCGATCCAATTATTACCTTAAGCTCTTCGATGTCTGTTCCCGCTGGAATGTCTATCATAGCTGCGGAAATAGGTAAAATCAACCTCCTGGTAACAGGGTAAGCTCGAACTTTCGTCAAAATAAATTTCTCGTGAACATAATAGTCTTGATTAAAAGTAAATAATTGTTCATAAAAGCAGCAGCACCACCGATTATAGAGCGGAAAAACCACTGCAATTGAAATCTTTTGTATGTACATGGCCTCAGAGAGACAGAAGGTAAATGATCAGGTCACTTTTTTTAAAAAAAATCGCAAATGCCCTTCTAAGCTCATTGTTCGACATGAACAAGGGCAATAACCTATAGTGGGATAAAATCAATTCATTATCAATGTTTTGAAAACTTGCCAACGACTACAGCTGTTGTTATTCACCCAGCATTTGCATTGGCGATAGAGGCTGAAACCTTTTAATTGATGGTAATTTCGAAGCTCAGCATATTACATTTGTAAGGATTGTCTTTTCAGTTCTCCTGTTGATAAGCTTCTATTTTTTACCTTTGCCGCCCGAATGAGCTTTTTTCAGAACAACCGGTGTAATAATTGACGTTTTTTAACGTCTTAAAGCAGCACCAAACAAGATGATTTACCTCATGCGTATTCTATTATTAACAGTGGTACTGTCCCTTGCCGGGCAGTTTACCCTTCAAGCACAAGAAGAAAAAACCAATATGGATTCTCTTAGCTACAGCCTGGGCGTACTGGTTGCCCAAAACCTTAAGAGCCAGGGATTTGATGGCCTTGATGCGAGCAGCATGGCTGCCGCCATTCAAGATGTCCTTACAGATCAGGACTTGAAAATTGATGTACCGCAGGCCAACGCCAATGTACAGTCTTATATGCAAGCAAAACAAGCCGCTCAGTTTGCTGAAAACAAAGAAGCTGGTGAAGCTTTCCTCAAAGAAAATGGTTTACGAGGCGATGTCGCAACTACAGAAAGTGGGCTACAGTACGAAGTACTCAACCCAGGATCTGGCGCCAAGCCTAGTGCTACCAGCAACGTGACGGTACACTACCACGGCACTTTGATTGACGGCACTGTATTTGACAGTTCTGTAAACCGAGGAACACCTGCTTCTTTTGGTTTAAACCAAGTGATCAAAGGATGGACAGAAGGGTTGCAATTAATGTCTACCGGCGCTAAATACAAGTTCTACATTCCTTACAACCTAGGTTATGGAGAGCAGGCTGCAGGAGAGAAAATCAAGCCTTTCTCTACTTTGATCTTCGAAGTAGAATTGATCAAGATTAACTAATGTGAGGTTTACCTGACCTTTTTGTACGAAACCCTATGATTTCACTAACAGAAATCACAGGGTTTCGTTTTTAACGATAAGTTTTGTTGTTGATCATCTCGGATTTTAACGACAATCAAAATTCGAGATGACTCCTCTTTGTGTTTTCACACCAAATTGTTCTTCTTTATGGAAACCAGGTCTATTTATTACCGAGACGGTAGCAGCAATAAAGCCAGTGTTTCCAAATCCGCTAAAACAGCTAAAGCGATAATCATCTGCTTGCCAGCAATGGGCGTACGTGCCTCGTATTACCGCGATTTTGCGCAGGCACTGTCCGAGCAAGCGTTTCATGTGATTACCATTGATTGGAGAGGACAAGGACAATCCAATTTACGTGCTGGAAGAACCATCGACTTCGGGTACGAAGAGCTGGTTGAAGACCTAAGTGAATTACTAGACCATACAGAAAACTGGTTTTCGGTGATGCCCGTTTACATCGTAGGTCATAGCTTAGGAGGGCAAATTGCTAGTTTATGTGCGGCTCGCTACCCAGGGTTGATACAAGGTTTGATCCTCATCGCCTCTTGCTCGGTATATTATGAAGGCTGGGAGAAAAAAGGCGCCTGGCGGGTTTGGCTGGCGGCCAAGCTGTTTCATCCATTAAGCAAGATCGTTGGTTATTTTCCTGGCAAAGTGATTGGCTTCGGTGGCCGCGAGGCCCGTAAAGTGATGCACGACTGGTGCTACAATGGCCTTTATGGCAAATACCGCTTGGCAGGCAGCCCTTTTGATTATGAAGCTGCGTTGGCGAAAATGGAAACGCCCAGTCTTGCGATTTCCATCCCGGGTGATGAGATGGCGCCACGAAAAGCAATAGACAACCTTGTCGATAAATTTGCACCAACGGCTGAGCGTAGCCACTTGGAATTGAGGGATAACCCCAAAAACGCCAATCCATACAATCATTTCAACTGGGCAAAACAGCCCCAAGAGGTCATCCAGCAAATTATCTCGTGGATTCCCTAAAGACGTTGCACTGAAACAAGGGGTAAGGGTTAGAAAAGTGTAAGGGTAGGATGTACAACCTGGGGTTAAAGACAAGTGACGACTTTAGGCTTATGTTCACGACCCACCCTCTAACTCCCTCCCTTGCAATGGAGGGAAAACTTAAATTCATAAAGCGTTGATTATCAAAAACAAGTGATTCAAAAGCCCCTCACCTGGCTAGGAAGGGGTTGGGGTGGGTCATGAATTAAAAGCCTAAATACGTCTCAGCCCAAACAGGTCACATTGTACAGCCTAGGTGTATAGGGTGTAAATGTTGGTTACTTCTCGTATCGCACCACCGCACTGAAACTAAGGTGTAAGGGCTGAGTAAGTGTAAATGTGTATACGTTCGCACCACCGCACCTCATAAAGCCCATGCGTAGCGACGAAGGAGCGAAGCCCGGCGCAGCGGAGCGAGCACAGCCAGGGATAGCAGTGGTACCGCAGGTAAAAACGTATAGCCCGGCCCCGCCGCTAGGCCGGGGGGATGCCATTTAGGGGTCGGCGAAAAACAACCTCCTCCCTTTAATGCTGATCTTTCGGCGCTGAACTTCGTTGCTTATCACTTGTGTAACTTTGACTATGCTCGTTCTGCGCGCCTGGTTCAACACTAATAATCGCTAGTCTGAAATGGATAACTTATTCTTCCCTGACCCCTTAGTGTAAAAAATACAACATTCAACTATCAGGGAATGCTCGGGGATGCTTACCTTTGCCCGAATGTTCAAAAATAGCATTTATGATCGGTCAACTAAATGATGCTCAATTTAAGCTTAAACGCATTTTTATTGAGTCCCAACTTCCCGCAGTATTAGAACCATTGCGTGAACTTTCAAACAACCTCTGGTGGTCCTGGAACGAGGACGCCATTGAGCTTTTCCATAGTATTGATAGCGAGGCTCTAAAAGCCTTGAACTATAACCCTGTTGCGCTATTGGACCAGCTGAGCCTGGAACAATCGCAAGCACTGGCTGAAGACAAAGCATTTCTTGCTCGTCTAAAAAAGGTAGAGAAGAAATTCAAAGCTTACCTGAATACACCTAAGCAAAAGGGGCAATCGCAGGTAGCTTACTTTAGCATGGAGTATGGTTTACACATCAGTTTACGTCTCTATTCTGGTGGATTGGGCGTACTGGCTGGTGATTACCTCAAAGAAGCTAGTGACGATAACTCTAACTTATTTGCGGTGGGTTTGCTGTACCGTTATGGCTACTTCAAGCAAGCTTTGTCGCTAAATGGTGACCAAATTCACAATTTCCCTCCGCAGGAATTCACCAAACTCCCTGTTTCGCCCGTTCGCAATGACAATGGAGATTGGATTCGTATTACTGTTGACTTGAAAGGTCGCGCCGTGCAAGCTAAATTGTGGCTTCTTAAAGTAGGGCGTATTGATCTTTACCTGCTCGATACTGACCTGGAAGAAAACAGCTGGGAAGACCGTTCTTTGACGCACCAATTGTATGGTGGTGACAACGAACATCGCCTCAAGCAGGAGATTCTTTTGGGTATTGGTGGCATCCGCGCGGTCCAAGCTTTGGGCCTACAACCAGACATCTACCACCTGAATGAAGGCCATGCTTCTTTCCTCAGCTTGGAGCGTTTGAAGCACTTGATTAATAACAACAACCTAAGTTACGCTCAGGCGGCAGAGGTTGTGCGGGCTTCTTCTTTGTTTACGACTCATACTCCTGTACCTGCCGGGCACGATCATTTCCCGGAGCACATGATCCAGCAATACCTGCACCACTTTACCAGTGACCTGGGTATTTCGTGGCGCGACTTTATGGCGCTAGGCCGTGTTAATCCAGATGCTGCGGAAGATTTCAACATGAGCCACCTGGCCATTCGTCTTTCTCAGGAAGTAAATGGGGTAAGTAAATTGCACGGTACGGTATCGCAGAAGATGTTTACCAAACTCTTCCCTGGCTACACCTCTGATGAATTACACATTGGTTACGTTACCAACTCTGTCCACTACCCTACCTGGATTGCCAATGAATGGCACCAGATATACACGAAGACTTTCGGTGAAAAATTCCTACGCGATCAGTACAACCATGATCACTGGCGTAAGATCCACAAGGTGCCCGATACCGAAATCATGGCTACCCGCCGTGGATTGAAGTCGCGCCTTTTGGAATATGTGAAAGAAAAAATAAAGTCGGACCTGACCCGCCGTGGACAATCACCACGGGCTATCTTCCAGGTGATCAACAACATTCGGGAGGATGCATTGGTACTAGGTTTTGCTCGTCGTTTTGCGACGTACAAGCGCGCGCACCTTATGTTCTCGAATGTAGAGCGTTTGCGTGAGCTGGTGAACAGCCAAGACCGACCAGTTATTTTCCTTTTTGCTGGCAAGGCTCACCCTGCTGATGGCGGTGGCCAGGATTTGATCCGCCACATTATCGATATCAGTAAGCGTGATGAATTTGTAGGTAAAGTTATCTTCCTGGAAGACTACAACATGGAGATGGCCAAGCTGCTTGTTCAGGGCGTTGACATCTGGCTGAATACCCCTACCCGCCCCTTGGAGGCTTCGGGTACGAGTGGTATGAAAGCTGCGATGAACGGCGTTGTAAACTTCAGTGTACTTGATGGTTGGTGGGCCGAAGGCTACCGTCCGGATTCAGGCTGGGCACTCTCACTGGAGCGCACCTACGAGGACCAAAGCCTACAGAATGAACTGGATGCTGAAAACATCTACAACATCCTGGAAACGGAAATCATTCCTACTTACTTCGACTTCAACGAAGAGGGTATTTCTCCTCGTTGGGTTAGTTATGTAAAGAATATCATCTCGGAAGTAGCGCCGTTCTTTACGATGCAGCGCATGTTGCACCACTACTACGAACGCTTTTACAACAAGCTTTTCAAAGCCATTGATACTGTTAGGGAAGATAATTTCCGTCCAGCCAAAGAACTGGCAACCTGGAAAGAGCACGTTCGCCAGCATTGGGCAAAAGTACATACGGTAAATGTAGACACCTTTGATGCTTCTAATCATCCGCTACCTATTGGGCAAAAGATGGAAGCTACGATCACGGTAGGCTTGGGAAGCTTGGCCGCTGAATATGTAGGTGTGGAGCTTGTTTTCTTCAAGCGTGTGAACGAAAACGACCTTGACCTGGTACGCGTAGCCCAGCTGGAGCTGAAAGACAAAGGACATGGTCAGGCGACCTATTCCGTTGCTATTGACCCTAAACTCGCTGGTGTTTACGAATTCGGCTTCCGGATCTACCCTCACCATCCGCTCTTGGCCAATCGCCAGGGCTTGAATTTGGTGCACTGGGTGTAGGCAGGTTGATGGTTGGTGGTTAGATGGTTGCTCTTGGAGCTAACGAAGCGCCGCTATTTCCGACCTCCCACCTTCGACTCCTGACTTAAAAAAGCGGCCATTCCAAGCATTTGGGATGGCCGCTACTATTTTTGTCAAACAAACACTTGATTATAAGAAGTGTAGATAGTGCTATTATTGAGTAATTGGGATTAAAAGCAGTGTCAGGGACAACTAAGTTTTAGGTGTAATTCGCTTGTTGATACCAGCGCTGGAGAGAACGTTACTAACCAATACTGTTTTTTTTCAAAAAAAATATTACTCCGAAGTATTACTGAAACAGTAGCGGTACAAACTGAGACAGATAAACACGCCAATTTCGCCAAATATGGCCACCCTCTGTTTCTACATAAACATACTCCATGCCTATTCCATCCAGTTTTCTCCGAAAATCCTGATTGACCTTATAAAGAAAGTCTGTTTTACCAATCCCCATCCAATACAGCTTATAGCCATTCTCCATTTGAGCTGTAAGCGTCCCATCTATATCAGCATATACTTTCCCGTTGGCGTCGTTACCATTCAATATAGCTGCGGAGAATAACCCGACGTAATCAAAGGTATTGGGATAATACCTCGATAGATGCAAGGCATGAAACCCACCCATCGACAAGCCAGCAACAGCGCGGTTGGCTTTATCCGTAAATACACGATAGTTATTTTCCACAAAACGAACGATATCCATGAAATTCATTTCGTAGGTTCCATCCATTGTTTTCGGAACCATAAATTGGGGCTTATAAAAGCCCTTGTTACCCTCTCCCGGCGCAGCGTCCTGAATAACGTTTCCATTGGGCATCACGACAATCATGGGCTTGATTTTCCCTTGAGCCAAGAGATTGTCCATTATTTGAGCCGTACGTCCCAGGGACATCCATGCTTCCTCATCTCCTCCTGCGCCATGCAAAAGATAGAGCACAGGGTATTTCCTGCCCGAAGATTCATAACCTGGCGGTGTATAGACCGTCATCCGGCGATCGATATTTAAACCGGGTGACTCATACCACTGGCGACTTACCGTACCGTGCGGGACATCATTAATTGTGTACAAATCAGCTTCCCCTTCACTTATTACAAAGATACTAGAAAGAGTAGCTATGTCTCTATTTACAAATGAATTCGCCGGGTCTATGATCGTCAGTCCATTTACAACAAAAGCGTAACTATACAATTCAGCTGACAAGGGATCTGTCCGGTAAGACCACCTCCCATATTCATCTTGCTGAAGAGGTACTTTCCCTGGTCCATCCACCTCACCCATTGGGCTTGATACCTTAACCGTTGGCAGAAAATCGCCTATCACAAAAACAGAATCAGCATCGGGAGCTAGCAGCCAAAACGTCACTGAGTTATCTTCATGAATTTCGGGCGAAGTAACGCCAGGGCCCCACTGCTGTCCATAGGCATTTGCACCCCAAAAAGTAATAAACAAAGTGCTTAACAAGAAAAACTTTTTCATGATATTATTTTGATTCTATATCTCAAGCTTAATCAATTCCCCACGCAGCTGCTCCGGCGATTGAAAGTGAATACTCCGCAACCCCAATGCTCTGGCTGCTTCCACATTGCGCAAATTATCATCAATAAATAAGGAGGTAGATAGCTTCAAGGGGAAGCGCTCTTCCAGCAATTGATAAAATGCAGGAGCCGGCTTGCGCATCTTTTCCTCCCCTGAAACCAGCACCCCCTGAAACCAGGATAGGAAGTCGTATTCCTTGAGTGCTATCGGCCAGGTTTCGCCCGACCAGTTGGTGAGTGCAAAGAGGTCATATTTCCCTTCTTTTTTCAATTGAGTCAAGATATCTACCGTTCCAGCAATAGATCCGCCTAGCATTTCCGGCCAGCGACCATAAAAGGCGCGGATCAATTGTTCATATTCCGGATGAGTATCTACTAATAGCGCTGTGCCCTCTTCGAGAGGCCGACCAGCGTCTTGGGCTTCATTCCAATCAGAAGTCGCGATATGCGTTAAAAAGTGCTCAATTTCTGCTTCGTTGTCAAGTAGCTTACGATAAAGGTAGCGCGGGTTCCAGTCGATGAGCACTCCGCCAAGGTCAAAGATAATAGTGGTTATTGGTTTGATAGTTCGATGGTTTTAATGGTTGATAGTTGATATTTTGTAGCGTTTAAAGAGCTCCTAATGGCTAGCATCAGGATTTTGGGGTAAGATGCTTCAAGCGTCCCTGTTCCACTAGTTATTCTTTATCAAGAATACTTTTTGGGCGCGCAGACACCTTACAATATAGATTCTCTGACATTTTTTGTGTTTAGAGTCAATCAAAAACAAAAATCACGTTCCTTATCAGTCACTTACGTTTTTTGCTTTAGCTTGACCACAAAAATTGTCAGAGAAGGATAATATAAAGGTAAAACCTGCTCCTGAAAAAAGACGGTGTTATTTTTACCATTAGTGGTGGTATTTTTATTGAATATTGTAATCAATACTTATTTTCGCGCCGAAATGGTAATTATGCAAAGAGGCAATGGCCTGAATAGCAGTAGAAAAACAAGAAAAATCATTTTTGTTGGAACTTTTTTCGCCAAATATTTTTTCTATTTATAAATCTACTTATCTTTGCAGCCGCTTCGGGAGATGAAGCGAAAAACAATGGCTCCGTAGCTCAGCTGGATAGAGTACTTGACTACGAATCAAGCGGTCGAAGGTTCGAATCCTTCCGGAGTCACTTCCAAATTATTCCCGGGCTTTTTGCTCGGGAATATTTTTTTTACATTCCGATGGGATTCATTCCCTAATTGGAAAAAATACGGATGACGTATGTCTAAGGTTTGTCAACTGACTGGAAAGCGCCCTATTTCGGGAAACAACGTATCCCACTCGAACCGCAAAACGAAGCGTCGTTTTGTTCCTAATATCCAGAAGAAGCGCTTCTATATTCAGGAACTCGACCGCTGGGTTACCTTAACGGTATCTACTTCTGCGATGCGCAATATCAACAAATTAGGTTTGCTCGCTTACTTGAAGAAGTTAGAGCGCAAAGGTGTTGATACAGGCATTAGATTGTAATTTGCTCATTTATTAAGCTATCCCATCATGGCAAAGAAAAGTAAAGGTAATCGCATTCAGATTATTCTGGAATGCACCGAACATAAGACCAGTGGTATGCCAGGTACTTCTCGTTACGTAACACAGAAGAACCGTAAGAATACCCCTGATCGCCTGGAGTTGAAGAAGTACAACCCAGTACTTAAGCGTATGACAGTACACCGCGAAATCAAATAAGGTTCTTGACCTTGTGTATGATTTTCCGTATTATTACGATTAAGTATTGCGCAAAAAGCAAACCGAGCCTTCTTTGAGGTTTTCAATCGAAGACTCCTTTCATTTTTGTGCTGTATCAAATTATTCATTTCGAAAAATAAGCAACAATGGCTAAAGTATCGAAAAACGCACGGGTTGCCCAGCGTGCCGCTAACGCCGGTTCTGGTCGTGACTTCGTTAAGGTTGTACAGAGTATTAAAAACCCTGAAACGGGTAAGTACACTTACAAGCAAGTAATGGTACACAAAGACAAAGTAGACGAATTTCTTGCAAAGAAATAGTCGCTTTCTTTAGTGATTCCATCCTAAAAGGCTTTTCTCGGCGTTTGCCCAGGGAAAGCCTTTTTGTATTTTGTGTATATGTATTCACCATCAGGAATTCTTTCCCGATCTTGGAGCACACAACCTACACGAGGTTGCTGCTGTTTACTATCTTGGCCAATGTAATCAGGCTAAAATAAATTTTGACTATGAGTTTTTTTTCCAAGTTCTTCAATAAAGAGAAAAAAGAGGATCTCGATAAAGGTTTAGAGAAAACCAAATCTAACTTTCTGGGTAAATTGGGTAAAGCCATTGCCGGAAAAACGACAGTAGATGAAGAGGTCCTTGATGAACTGGAGAGTATTCTCATATCCTCCGACGTTGGCCTTGATACCACCGTTAAAATAATTGAACGTATTGAAGCACGCGTTGCTCGTGACAAATACCTCAACACCAGCGAGTTGAATGAAATACTCCGTGATGAAATCGTTCAGCTTTTAGCAGAAAACAACACTACCGACCTGGAAGGCTATACCCTTCCCAGTGAGCATCGCCCCACTATTATTATGGTCGTAGGGGTCAATGGCGTAGGTAAAACCACCACTATTGGAAAGCTTGCCCACCAATATCAGTCCCAAGGTCTTAAAGTCGTAATGGGCGCTGGAGATACCTTCCGTGCGGCAGCCGTTGACCAACTCAAAATATGGTCAGAACGCGTTGGCTGCGATTTTTACAGCAAAGGTATGAATACAGACCCCGCAGCCGTAGCCTTTGAGACTGTCAACTACGCCATCCAGAACAAATGTGATGTTGCTATCATTGATACAGCCGGACGATTACATACCAAGTTCAATCTGATGAAAGAGCTTAGCAAAATTCGTAATAGCATTAGCAAAAGGCTAGATGGTGCCCCCCACGAAGTATTGTTAGTACTGGATGCCACCACCGGGCAAAATGCCATTGAGCAAGCTGTCCATTTCACCAAAGCGACAGAGGTTTCTGCATTAGCACTTACGAAACTCGACGGAACAGCAAAAGGAGGCGTCGCTATTGGCATCTCTGACCAATTCAAGGTACCTATTAAATATATCGGCGTAGGTGAAGGAATTCACCATTTGCAAATTTTCAATAAAAGGGCTTTTGTTGACTCTATTTTCGAAGCATAGCATGGCCTGACACCTTTGTTCCATATGGCTTCTTCCCGATTACATCGCTGGTCCAAATTCATAAGCCGCAATGTCGGAAGATTAAGATCATGGCTAGGATTGGGAAGCCGTCAGCCAATTACTGTTCATTCCTACCGTGGGTTTGGTAATCGCAACTATCTTTTCGTAAGTGGGCGTGTTTTACGAGATAAATTTATCCGAAAAAATAAAACGGACACCACTTGGAGAAACTTCAGTAATACCGTCAAAAGGTTCAACTCCCGTGAAATAGGTGGTGCAAAAGTTTGTGTTCGTTTTGGTGGGCAATCGTTTACCTTACATACTGATGCAGAAGGCTACTACACCCTCGACACCTATTTAAAAGACACGTTACCTCCCCCACCTGTACATCCTCCCTTCTGGCAAAAGGCCACTGTTGAGCTACTTAGTATTCCTGGAAAGGCAATAAATCAGGAACAGAAAGCAGAAATACTGATCCCTGGCTCTGCCGCATCTTTTGGTATCATTAGTGATATTGACGATACCGTTCTGAAAACCTACGTCACCAGTTGGCTAAAGTGGCGGATGATTTACCTGACTATCTTAAAAAACGCTTTCTCCCGTCAAGCCTTCTCCAGGGTTGCGGCCTTCTACCAAGCATTACGGCGGGGTGCCAAAGGAGAAGAGTACAATCCATTTTTCTATGTCTCCAATAGCCCTTGGAACCTCTACGATTTATTAGAAGAATTTCTTGATCTTAATCAACTTCCTCGTGGCCCAATCATGCTGCGTGATTTCGGTTTGCCTTACGAAAAAAAACCTGCCAATTACCGTGGGCACAAACACGAACAAATCATTCGTATCCTTGAACTCTACCCACAACTTCCTTTCGTATTGATAGGTGACAGTGGCGAAAAAGATACGGATATTTATCACGCTGTCGCTCTTGCTTACCCAGGTAGAATCAAAGCGATCTATATCCGGGATGTTCGCAGCCAACAAAGGGCTACACGCGTACAAGAGATACTTTCTTCGATCCCAGACACCCCTACCCTCTTGGTCAACTCCTATGAAGATGCCGCCCGTCACGCGTCACAACACCAATTGCTTTCTTTGGCTACATTCGAACAATTCAATCCTGTTATAGCACTATAAAAATTTCTGCGCAGAAATAAGTAATTCCCCTTACCTTTGCGCTCCGGTTGTACGTGACCCCGTCGCTGTTCGCTTAGCGCGAAAAGAGGAAAGTCCGGACAATACAGAGTACCGCACCACTTAAGAGGTGGGAGGTCAGAGAGGAATCTCTGGTCTACAGAAAGTGTCACAGAAAATATACCGCCTGCTCTCAGGAGTCGGTAAGGGTGAAAACGTGCGGGGTCTAGGCCCTTAAAGTAAGAGCGCACGCCGTTTGGTAGTAATATCGGATGGTGACAAACCTTGCGGATTGAAATGCCATGTACACCAGCCTGTCTGATCTTCGGAGAAGGCTACAAGCTACTCGCTTGCTGGCTGGGGGGTAGGCAGATAGATCGGATCAGTGATGATTCGGGTAGATAAATGACGGGGCAGTGCCACGTGCACTGCACAGAATCCGGCTTATGATCGTACACCGGTTTTAAAAATTACAAAAAGGATTCTTGTCCTCTGACAAGAATCCTTTTTGTTTAACGTGAGACAAGGTAATCCTTTACCCTCTCCCCAAGTACCTAATGAGGTCTGGCCTCATTAACTTCCAGGCTCAAAAGCACCAAAGTCAAACAACAAGCTAAAGCGCAAGGTGTTATCCAATGGGTTACGCTGGTTGGTCGTCGGTACCAGGTAGCTAAAGTTCAAACCGAAAATATTGTATTTCAAGCCCATACCGAGGGTCAGATACTTACGTCCTCCTTTCTGGATATGCTCATTGAAATAGCCTGCCCGGACAGCAAATTGCTGATCGTACCAGTATTCCAAACCAATACTATAGACAAACTCTCTCAGCTCTTCACTGAAACCTTCTGGTGCATCGCCAAAGCTGCTGAACATAGCACTCACAGGAGATTGCTCCAAGCGGGTATCCGTCGCACAATCAGGGCCCTGACAAGGTGTAGGAACCATCAGTTTATTTACATCTGCCGCAATGGTCAGGGTATTAAATTCATCAAAAGCCATTACCCATGCTGCTCCTAATCCAAAGTTAGCAGGAAGGAAATCACGATCGATATTACGTGTATAGGTAATCTTGGAACCAATATTGGTCAAAGCAAGACCAATCGTCAGTTCGCTATCTTCCAGTGAACTGGATTTTAACTCTGTTTGGTAAGTGAAAGATACATCTGCCGCACCGGCAATACCTGCCTCAATAACGTCTCCACCATCCAACTGCTGACCAGCAGCCAAATTCGAATAAATGAACTTACCTGTCAAACC